>JABJES010000207.1 GCA_018663165.1 Rhodospirillaceae bacterium | reverse complement strand
CATAGGCGTAAGATATCGCACTCTCCTCGATCCTACCCCCCCGTTTAAAAACAACGTTCAATGACACTAAAATATACAATCTTAAGTATAGGTTAATAAGGCTAATAATCAATTTTTAGTTGTCATTGCCCCCCCTGGGCAAGATCTTCATTCGGCGACAGGGTTGCCAGGGAAAGGGCATGAATCGGCCCGGTGAGCTCATCGGCCAGAGCCGCATAGACCCGACGCTGGCGCTCAACCCGCGACAACCCGTCAAAAACTTCGGCGACAATTTCAACCCGAAAATGGCTTTCCCCTTCCGGTCGAGCCCCCGCATGTCCGGCATGTTTGACCGATTCATCAATGATGGTCAGCTTTTGGGGATTGAGCTCTGCAGCCAGCTTTTCTTTGATTTTATCAGCGACACTCATGATTCCGTTATTCCCGCAAAAAGATTAAGGGAAAGCAATCGGGTAATATACATCCCCGTGCAGTGATTTACATCACTCTTTGGGGAATATCCCACTGTCTCGGGGTTGCCAGAACCCTCTCCGACACCCATACTTTGGGGGTGAACAAAGACAAATCAATACCCTTGGATTCTTTCCCCTGGGAGGCAAAAAAGCCTTTCCGGGCCTGTGATCACCCTGCCTGCAATGCACCGGGCGACCACCGGGCGCCGAAATGCCGGGAAGATATTGAAAGTTATTTCTGGTTCTGTCTTGATCACGTCCGCGATTACAATAAATCCTGGAATTATTTCGCCGATATGTCCCTTGCCGAGATCGAAGCCTATAATCGATCCGACATGCTTGGTTGGCGACCGACCTGGCCTATGGGTGAAAAGGGAAACGCTTCGTCTGCCGGTGGCGCGTATAGGATGGAAGACCCCTATGATGTCGGCGAGGAAGATGAGGGCGAAAGCGATCAAGAGCGACGCCGAGGTGGCGGCGGAAAAGAATATGAGCCCCAGAGAAAAGCCCTGGCTCTGATTGGACTCGAAGCGCCCCTGACGATCGAACGGCTGAAGGCCAGATACAAGGCGCTGGTCAAACGCCATCACCCGGACGCCAACGGCGGCACCAAGGAATCCGAGGAACACTTTAAAGATGTCAACGAGGCCTATATGGTCCTCAAATCTTTTCTTTGCACAGACTGATTTTATGCAGACTGATTTTATGCAGAGTGACCGTACCTGATACTGGAAATTGTGATGACCAAACAGACCGTAAGCAAACCTTCTCCCACCTCCTCCACCGGCACCTCTCTTGGGCCAACGGATATGCCCGATATCACGGTTTCCGTGCGCCAGATTTTCGGCATTGATTCGGACATCACCTGTCCGGCTTTCAGCACATCGAGCGAACATGTGCCTGATATTGACGAGGCCTATCGCTTTAACCACGACACCACACTGGCCATTCTCGCCGGCTTTGCCTTCAACCGCCGGGTGATGGTCCAGGGCTATCACGGCACTGGAAAATCAACTCATATCGAACAGGTCGCCGCCCGCCTCAACTGGCCCTGTGTGCGGATCAACCTGGACAGCCATATCAGCCGTATCGATCTCATCGGCAAAGACGCCATTGTGCTCAAAGACGGCAAGCAGATAACCGAATTCCGCGAAGGGATGCTGCCCTGGGCGTTGCAGCGGCCCACCGCCCTTGTTTTCGATGAATATGATGCCGGCCGCCCGGACGTCATGTTCGTCATCCAACGGATTTTGGAGGTAGATGGCAAGCTCACCCTGCTTGACCAGAACGAGGTTATCCACCCGCATCCGGCCTTTCGCCTGTTTTCAACGACGAATACCATCGGGCTGGGCGACACCACTGGCCTTTATCACGGCACCCAGCAGATTAACCAGGGCCAGATGGACCGCTGGAACATCGTCGCCACCCTCAACTATCTGCCCGCAGATGAAGAGGAAAAAATCGTCCTCACCAAGACGCCGGATTACGACACTGCGACGGGCCGCAAAACCATCGCCGCCATGGTTCAGACAGCCGATCTCACTCGCAACGGCTTTATTGCCGGCGATATTTCAACCGTCATGTCGCCGCGCACGGTTATTACCTGGGCTGAAAACGCCGTTATTTTCAAAGATATCGGCCTCGCCTTCCGTCTCACCTTTCTCAACAAATGCGACGAGATCGAACGAGCCACCGTAGCCGAGTATTACCAGCGCTGTTTTGATGAAGAACTGCCTGAATCGGCGCTTGCCGCGCCCCAAGCCTGACGGGGCCTCCCATGTCGGCTGGCAATAACGGCGACGAAGGCGCTCGCCGATCCCCCCAAACGGAGCGAACCGACACCTTCAAGCGCGTGGTGGAGGCAACCTTGCGCGCAATTTCAGGCCACCTGGACGCCCGCGTCACCTATAGATCTGATACATCGGAAAACGGACCGATCGCAGGTTTGAAAGAAAGCCTGGAGCCCGGCACCGAGACGGTAGTTTCCTTGTCCGCCCCGGCCCATGGCCTGACCCCTGCCGTCGCTTCCCCCTTGCGCGGTGAGGCCGATAGTCGCGCCCTGATGCTGCGCCATCACGACCCACGCCTCCATGCCCGCTTGCGCCCCGGCGGCAAGATGGGGCGGGAAATATTCGACGCCATGGAACAAACCAGGGTCGAAATTCTCGGTGCCCGGCAAATGCCTGGAATTGAGACTAATCTTTCCGCCGCCCTCATGGAGCGTTATGTGAAAGAGGGATATCTCGATGCCCACGCCCAAGCCGATTTTCCTATTTCTGAAGCAATTCGCCTGATGATGCGCCAGACGTTGAGCGATAGGGCGATCCCCAAACCAATGAATAAGCTGACAAAGCTGTGGGATTGCGTGCTCGACTCCCGAAAGAATTTTAGCACCCTCAAGCCTGTCCTTAACGACCAGGCCGGTTTTGCCGCCGCCGCCCGGCAGTTGATTAAGCAATTGGCCCTGGGCGAAGACCTCGCCGAAACCGAAGAGCTTTCGGAAGAAAGCAACAGCGAGCGCAGTGAAAATGAAGAAGGTACCGCCGAGGATCAAGCCGAAGAGGGGCTGGAAGCCGCTTCCAGCAGCGATATGGACGAAGGTGCCGACGCCGGAGAAGACAGCCAGCTTTCCGATTCAAAGCAGACCGATCTTTCAGATCTGGGGGACACCCGGCCCGGCCAATCAACAGGAGCCCCCGCCCATCCCGGCGACAACCGCCATCCCCTGGAACGCTCCTCCTATACGGCCTATACAACCGCTTTTGATGAAATCGTCGCCGCCGCCGACCTCTGCCCGGAAGAGGAGTTGAGCCGTCTTAGAACCCATCTCGACGACCAGATTTCCCCTCTCAAAGGTGTCATCGGACGGCTCGCCAATCGTCTCCAGCGCCGCCTGCTGGCCAAACAAAACCGATCCTGGGAATTCGATCTCGAAGAAGGGCTTCTCGATGCCGCCAGGCTTGCCCGGGTCGTCACCAACCCTCTTCACTCGCTTTCCTACAAGGTCGAAAAGGACACCGAATTCCGCGATACGGTGGTCTCCCTGTTGATCGACAATTCGGGATCGATGCGGGGGCGGCCGATTGCGGTGGCCGCAATGAGCGCCGACATTCTCGCCCGCACCCTTGAACGCTGTGGGGTCAAGGTAGAGATCCTCGGCTTTACGACTCGCGCCTGGAAGGGCGGCCAATCACGGGAAAAGTGGGTGGCCGAGGGCAAGCCAGCCCATCCGGGGCGGCTCAATGATTTGCGCCACATCATCTACAAGGCGGCGGATGAACCATGGCGTCGTGCCCGGCGTAATCTCGGCCTGATGCTGCGCGAAGGCCATCTGAAGGAGAATATCGACGGTGAGGGCCTGCTCTGGGCGCATCGACGCCTGCTGGCGCGGCCCGAACAACGGCGTATCCTGATGGTGATCTCCGACGGTGCGCCGGTGGATGATTCGACCCTTTCGGTCAATCCCGGCAATATTCTTGAACGCCATCTGCGCGACGTAATCGACTGGATCGAAACCCGCTCGCCTGTCGAGTTGATCGCTATCGGCATCGGCCATGACGTTACCCGCTATTACCGCCGCGCCGTGACCATCGTCGATGCAGAACAGCTCGGCGGCACGGTGATGGAAAAACTAGCCGAACTGTTTGAGGAAACATCGCAGCAAGCCGCCGCCAGCTACAGGCCCGGCGACCACAGGCCCATGCATTAGGGGGCGTCCCCTCTTGAGCAATAAAAAAGGCCCGCCAGATCAGCGGGCCTCATTATCACCGTTGGGTTTGACGCCTCAGGCGGCAACCTTGGAAAGCACTTTCTTGATCCGCTTTTTTATCTTCCGCGCATCGTCACTGAGCTGGGCATCAGGGGCAGAGACAAGAAAATCGTCAATCCCGCCCTGAGCCTCAATCGTACGAATAGCAGCCACAGCAAGACGCAGACGCACCATTTCGTCCAGCGCCTCTGAATAAAGAGAGGTCTGCTGAATATTGGGAAGAAAGCGGCGGCGGCTTTTGTTATGGGCGTGGGAAACGTTGTTTCCGGACATAACGCCCTTGCCGGTAGCCTCACAGCGTCTGGACATAAGTGATCCTCGCGTTCATCTTCGTTAATTCATAAATTGCCCGAAACGGGCCGTAGCCGTGGCTTTTAGGCCAGAGCCGCGGCTACGTCAAGTCGAAAGCGGTCATTTCCCCTGAAGAAATACGTCGAGCAGGGCCTGGGCGGCGGCCGTCGGCGTTATTTCCCCGGCAACAACCCGTTTTTCCATCTTCCCGATCAGCTTCGACACCTGCCCATGTCCCCTGAAAGCCGCCGCCAGAGATAAATTAACCTCGCTCCACAGCCAGGTCTTTGCCTGTTCGGCGCGATGGGCGGAAAATCCACCGGATTCCTCGCGGGCATCGCGAAACGCCAGGACTGCCTGCCAAATCTCAGGGATACCTTCCCCCTTAAGGGCCGAACAGGTCT
>JABJES010000077.1 GCA_018663165.1 Rhodospirillaceae bacterium | reverse complement strand
CTTCCCTTTGGTAGATGTGAGATCAGGGAAATCCACGCTGCGGTTTCGGCGTGCCATTCATCTTTTTCGCCGGGGAAGTTGGCGATGATGGCCCAGCTGATGGCAACGCCGTTTTGATGGCAGGATTTCAGAAGCTGGACGTTTTGCCAGCTTGCACAGCCCTTACCCATCAGTTTAAGCGTTTTGCTGTGCAGGCTTTCGATGCCGGGCTGGATCCAGTGGATTCCGCTGCGGCGGAGCTGTTCCACATGATGGGATTTGAGATTTGCTTTGGTCTCGTAAAAAATATTAAAGGTCTTTTCCGATTTTTCGAGATAAGGCAGGACGGTCTCGAAATATTTCATATCGAGAATGTTATCCACCGCCTCGAATCGCGTGATGTTGTGCTTGTCGGAAAGATGCTCAATTTCGGCAATGACGGCCTCGGGCGATTTAGAGCGATAGTTCATGCCGCTGCCGTTGAGGCCGCAAAAGGTGCAATGACTGCGCTCCCCCCACCAACACCCACGGGATGTCTCAATCGGCAGGGTCGAAATGATAGAGCTTCTGTATATGTTTGATTTGAGCTCTTCAAAAAAATCATCGTAATCAGGGAAGGGAAGTCCATCGATAGAGTCGACGACTGCGCGGGGATACCCATCTCCACCGGTTATCGTCGGATAGGCGGTTTTTCTGTGAACTGGCCCGTAAACCCCTTCGGGCAGATCAGCGGCGGGAATTTCTGTCCCGTTGTCCAGAATTTGACGGCACAGGGGCGAGATTAATTCATCGGCCTCGCCGGAAACGGCAAAATCCACCCAGGGAAAGCATTCATGTGTGGTTTTTCCCATCACAGTTTCGCAGTTGCTGCCCCCCATCATGGTAATGATGTCGGGGTTCAACTCTTTGACCCGACGGAGCAGGGCAAGCGAGGCGGTGTGTTGTTGAAACACGGTCGTGCAGGCGACGATCCGTGGCGCTTTTTTTAAAATCACCTGGGCTGTCCAGTCAATAAACCCAGGAATTAGCGGATGGAGCTTTTTTATCCGCTCAACACTGGCTTTTAGAATCTTTCGTTCCTCTTCGCCCCACCTGTCCAGAAGGGTGGCGAAAAAGGAGTCAGAATCGGCCTTGTTGTCGGGAAAGGCGGACTGGGCGAACAGCCATTCAAGGGCAAGCTGGGAAGGCGGGGTTTTGACGACATGGTAGAAATCCTGATAGCCGACATATTCCATAAACCACATGTTGGGATAGACCACCTCGGTGGTGAGCCCATCCCGGATGAGGATCGACTTTAAAAGGCTCAGCCCGAGTGATGGCCTGATAACTTCGGCTGGCGGCATATTGACTAGACAGATATCCACTTTTACAGGCCTTCCTTTATTCCCTTTATTCTAGATTATGATTTGGTGCGGGGTAAGCAAGGGAAGTCAGTCAAGGCTAAACCCGAGAAAGGTATTTCGCATTCTTTCGATGTAGGCCTGGGAGTCATAGACCTCAACATCAAGGCCGAGAATCTGGGGTGTTAACTGGCCGATGGCTTCGAGAACTTCCGCCTTGGCGACAAAGGTGCTGTACTGGGCTGCGTACAAATCGGCATAGGCGGTGGCCAGGTTTTCCTGGGCGGTCAGCACATCGCTCATCGTCCCCGTGCCATTGCTGTATTGGCGCTTAAGTCCGTCAATCGCCTTTACGGTGTAATCGGCCTGTTTCTGATAGGCGTCGACCTGTTTTTTTCCGGCAACCATGGTTTCCCAGTTTGAGGCAGCAGTATAAACCGAACTATTGCGGGTATCTTGAAGCTCGCCCCGGTACTGGGCGACGGTCTGCTTGGCCTCGCGGACTTCGGAATAGGTTGCGCCGCCTGAGTACAGGGGCACGGTAAGGGTCATGCCGTAGCTCCAGGTGGCGGTCATATCGTGTTCGGTATAGTCAGACCCACTTGTAAAGCGCTCCTGGTCCCATTCACGTTCCACAGTGTTACTAAAATCAAGGGAGGGTAAAAGATCGCCTTTCTCGTAATCGACCATGAACTCGCCGTATTTGAGGGTGAATTCGGCCTCAATGACCTCGGGGTTCATGGCGGCGGCAATTTTTATTGTTTCTGCCAGGGTCTGGGGAAGGGGCGGTAGCTCAGGCCATTTTTCAAGGGTGCCGGGAGAGGTGCCGATGACGGATTCAAACCCTTTTTTGGCGGCATTGAGCTCGCCGACATAATCGTAAAGGGCACCTTCGACTTCCGCGACATAGGCGTTGACCTGGGAGACGTCGGTAATGGTAACGGACTGGCTTTTATACTGATAGTCCGTCTGCTCTTTCAACTTGAGCAATTCATCCCGCATCTGGACATAGGCCTGGACGGTGGCGGCGTAAAGAACGACGTTTCCGTAAGCCTCAATGGCGCTGATCATGGTTCCTTGTTCGGTGTCTGCCAGACTTGCCACCCCGGCAGCGATTTGGGCTTCTGCGGCATTGATGCCAGCGACGCCAGACCCGCCTTCGAAGACGTTGAGGGTGGCCTCAAGCTCGATCTGACGGTCGTGGTTGGTCTCGTTAACCTTGTTGGAGGCCGAGCTGCCGGTTACGGTCGTTTCTGTTCTTGTCTTGGTGAATCCCTCGTAGGCCGTAAAGGTCAGGTCGGGCATGAAGGCGGCCCGGGCCTGGGGCAGGCTTTCCGCCGTTGCCTTTAATTCAGACCGCGCCGCCGCAATCGCCGGATTGGAATTATAGGTCTGGGCCAGG
>JABJES010000079.1 GCA_018663165.1 Rhodospirillaceae bacterium | reverse complement strand
GGCCCCGGCTAGATCGTTAAGCCGGGTGAGGAGGGCGGCGGGACCGAGTTTTTTCCCGTCAACCGCCACCGGGTCACCGGCCTTGAAATCAATTTCCACATAGGTCGGCTGATCGGGGGCCGCCTCAGGCGATACCGAGCGGGTGAACATGTCTTCATCCGGGCCGACCCAGGGGTCTTCCAGCACCTTGCCCTCGTAGGAGATGTGCAACAGATTGGCGTCGGTGGAGTAAGGTGCCTCGCCGCGCTTGTCACTGGGCACGGGGATCTGGCGCTTATTGGCATAGTCGATCAGTTTTTCCCGGGAGTTGAGATCCCATTCCCGCCACGGGGCAATCACCTTGATATCGGGATCAAGGGCGTAATAGCCGAGCTCAAACCGCAACTGGTCATTGCCCTTGCCGGTCGCCCCATGGGCCACCGCGTCGGCCCCCACCTGATGGGCAATCTCGATCTGGCGTTTGGCGATCAAGGGCCGGGCGATTGAGGTGCCGAGAAGATAGACGCCCTCATACACCGCATTGGCCCGGAACATCGGATAGACGTAATCGCGCACAAACTCGTCGCGCAGATCCTCAACGAAGATCTCCTTTACCCCCATCATCTCGGCCTTTTCCCTGGCCGGGCCGAGCTCTTCGCCCTGGCCGAGATCGGCGGTAAACGTCACCACCTCACAGCCATAGACATCTTCGAGCCAGCGCAGGATGACACTGGTATCCAGCCCGCCGGAATAGGCGAGAACAACTTTTTTGATGCTTCCTTTTTTGGCGGCACTCATGGCTAAAATCCGTCTGACATAAAAAACAGGGTTCAGGCGGCGCAGTATAGGCAAAGTGCGCCCGGCGGCAAGGCTAGTGAGACAAAATGTCTCTCTGCTCAGGCGGCCGGTGTCGCGCCACTCGCCCGCTCAGAGGCCTTTAATCTGCGGCTTTCCGATTTGAGCTGGCCGCAGGCAGCCATAATATCCTGACCGCGAGTAACCCGCACCGGTGAGGAATAACCGGCATCGTTGACTATATCGGCAAAGACCTTGATCGCCTTTTTGCCCGAACATTCAAAGGGCGTGCCGGGCCAGGGATTAAACGGGATCAGATTGACCTTGGCTGGCAGACCTTTGAGCAGCCGCACCAGTTCGCGGGCATCGGCCGGGCTGTCATTAACCCCTTTCAGCATGGCGTATTCAAAGGTAATGCGCCGGGCGTTGCTGGAAGCCGGATAGTCGTTGCACGCCTTCAATAATTCGGTGATCGGATATTTGCGGTTGATCGGCACCAGTTGGTCGCGCAGATCGTCGCGTACCGCGTGGAGCGACACCGCCAGATTAACCCCCAGCTCCTCTCCACAACGCCTGATCATCGGCACGACGCCTGCAGTCGACAGGGTGATCCGCCGTTTTGAGATGGCGATACCCTCGTGGTCCATGATGATTTTGATGGCGGCGGCCACATTGTCGAAATTATACAAAGGTTCGCCCATACCCATCATGACGATGTTGGAGAGCAATCGCCCTTCCTTGGGCGACGGCCATTCGCCGAGCACATCACGGGCCAGCATCACCTGGCCGACAATTTCCCCTGCGCTCAGATTACGCACCATGGTTTGGGTGCCGGTATGACAGAACTCACAATTCAAGGTACAGCCGATTTGAGAGGAAACGCACAAGGCCCCGCGATCTTTTTCCGGGATATGGACGCTCTCAACCTCGTTGCCGTCATCAAGACGCAACAGCCATTTCCGGGTTCCGTCTTTCGATTCCTGCAACGTCGCCGTCTCCGGCCGGGCGAGGGTAAAATGCTCGGGAAGCTCAGCCCGAAAAGCCTTGGACAGGGTCGTCATGTCGGCAAAATCACGCGCGCCCTGATAATAAACCCAGTGCCAGAGCTGCTTGGCGCGAAAACCGGGCGCGCCCATTTCCAAGAGGGCAAACGCCATCTCGTCACGGGTCATGCCAGCCAGAGAGGGCAGACGGGGGGGCGTTTCTGTGGCGGTTAAATCGTTCATCAGAAGAGTGATATAGGGGGGAACGGGGCGCGGACAACCCAAATCGCACAAAACCGCTTAAGGCTCAGATGCGAGGCTACTTGCCGCAGGCCTTTCCTGCTGCCTTAAAGGCTGCGGAAAAACCGGTCAGGGAAAAAATATCCGTGGTTTGTGTGCCCCGCGAGGATTTGCCTTTAACGGTCATGTTCCGGCCCCGTTTCATGGCGATGACAAAGGCCCGGTCGGCGGCCTCGTTAAAGGCCCAGGCCTTGTCCCCATCAGTGAAAAGCTCAAATTCATTACCGCCGATACTGACCAGCACATCGCTGTTTTCCTTATAGGTATAGCCGGTGATGATGTTGATCACGGCTGCTTCCTTGCGCTTGGCGTAATGGGTGACCAGAAAATGCACCTCACCGCGTGTCTTGTATTTCCCGGTGGATTTTATCGGTTGGCTGGCGAGATAACAGACCTTGCCCGCGCCGTCATCGAAGGTGAAGACGTTCCAGTCGGAATAGGTGCCGGAATGCTCTGGCACACCGGCGAGAACGGGCTTGCCCGACAAGACCGGCAGCAGAAGAGCAAAGACAAAAAGGACGGTTTTGAGGGCGGTATTCACAGAAGCGTTCATGAGGTGCGGATGACTTTCTTGATAAATGACATAATCTTTCCCCCGAACTCTCTGGGATGAGTTTAACCCGGCACGGGTTTTTATTTCACCCCCTTTTCCCCTTTTTTTTCAGGGCGTTTCTGACGCCGCAGCACCGGTTCGCCGTGGGCGTGGTCGGGCAGGGGGGTGGGGGCGCTGCCGGGCATCACCGGACGCAAAGGGAAGCGGCCGAGATTAACCACCCGATCGTACATAACAATGGCCCCGGCGATCGCCACATTGACACAAAAAGCAGTCGGGATTTTTATGACGAAATCGCAAGCCTCCGTCATTTCCGGCGACAGGGATCCGCGCTCTGGGCCCAACACATAGGCGCAAGAATCCGGGTGGCGGAAACTGGGCAGCTCGACGGCGTCTTCCGTCAGCTCAATACCGACCAAAGCACAGCCCTTTGGCAGGGCCATCGCCTCAATATCTGGATAACTGTAATAGGGAAGCTGGGAAAAGGCCTTTGAGGTATCGGCAAGCTCTACCTCCCGGCGCTCGAAAATCGCATCGACAGTGAAAACGAAGCTCGCCCCAAAGGCGTGCGCCGTGCGGAACAGACTGCCCGCGTTCATCGCCTTGCTCATGCGCTCGGCGCCGATGCCAAAATATCCTCTCATGGCCGGCACCATGCCGCTCACAGTGGTTTGGGGCAAGTCCTATCGGCATATCCGGTTAAACCGCTATACTGGTCGGGCTTTTTCTAAATCCGACCACCAGAGGAGGCCCCCATGTTATCAATTGAACATCACACGGGCGATTTCGTCCGCCTGCGCGCGACGGCCAAGCTGACAACACAAGATTACCGTGGGACCATTCCCCACCTTGAAGCCATCATTAAGGAAAACGCCCCCTTGCGGGTCTTGATTGATGCCAGAGGCATCGAGGGGATGGAGGCCGGGGCCATGTGGATGGACGCCAAGTTCGACATGAAACACGGGAGCGACATCGGCCAGATCGCTTTCGTCGGCGATCAGACATGGGAGAAATGGCTGCTCAAAATTTTTGCGCCGATGTTCAAGGGTGAGGTGCGCTATTTCGACGCCGCCGAGATGGCCGCCGCCGAGAGCTGGATCAACGGAGCCTGAAGCGAATTCCACCCCGGCAACCCCTGTCTGGTGAAACCCGCGCTTTCGCCCTAACCTAGGGGGATGGCCCGGTTTTTTCTCTTATCCCGATCCCTTGCCGACAAGATCGGCAATATGCCTGTGTCTTTACGCGGGGCGGGCTGGATGTTGCTTTCGGCCGCCTGTTTTGCCGCCATGGCGTCGATGATCCGTATTTCGGCGCACAGTCTTCATCCCTTCCAGATCGCCTTTTTTCGCTGTTTCTTTGGCTTTCTCATCCTCGCCCCCTGGCTTTTTCGCTCCGGCCTGGGGGTATTGAAAACCCGGCGCATCGGCTTTTATGCCCTGCGCGGGGCCATCGGGGCGGTGACCATGCTGGCCTGGTTTATGGGCCTTTCCCTGATGCCCCTCGCCGAAGCCGTGGCCTTGGGCTTCACCGTGCCCCTGTTCGTTACCTTGGGTGCCGCACTTTTTTTTGGCGAAAAAATGCACGGGCGACGGATCATCGCGCTGATTGCCGGCTTTATCGGGGCGCTCATCATCCTGCGGCCGGGAAGCGGCCTTTTCGACCTCGGCGCAGCGATCATTCTTTTCTCCGCCCTCACCATGGCGGCGGCCAATCTGATGGTCAAAGATCTGGCGCGCACCGAACCGATACAGGCAGTGGTCACCTATATGACCATCATCATGGCCCCCTTGACCCTGGTCCCGGCGCTGTTCGTCTGGCGTACTCCGAGCGGCGAAGAGCTGGCCTTTCTTTTCGCCCTCGCCGGCTTTGCCACATTGGGTAATTTTTCCCTGACCAGAGCCGTCTCCACCGCCGATGCGTCCGCCGTCATGCCGTTTGATTACGCCCGCCTGCCCTTTGCCGCGCTGATCGGCTATTTTGTCTTTAGCGAATTACCCGATCTCTGGACCTGGGTCGGAGCGGGAGTTATTGCCCTGGCCTCGCTGTTCATCGCCCACCGGGAGGCGCGGGCCGAACGGCACGCCCGCGAGCATGATGGAGATGGTGGGAAAAAGGAAAAAATTGTTTAAAATGAATGGCTTAAGTGCTATTAGCGACCGCGCCTCTAAGGTCCTGTCCCAGTGGTGGGCGACCCAGCCCGCCAATCTGCGGGGTGCCGCCTGGCAAGTGCTGTCCAATCTTTGTTTTGCCCTGATGGCGGTCGGCATCAAGATCGCCGGCGAGACCATCGAGAGTTTTGAGATCGTCTTTTTCCGCTGTCTTTTCGGCCTTATCCTGACCCTGCCTTTTATCCTCGGCCAAGGCCGGGGGGCCTTTCGCATACATCGCCCAGGGATCCATCTGCTCCGCGCCCTGACCGGCATTGCAGCGCTTTCCTGCGGTGTTTACGCGATCACCCATCTGCCCCTGGCTCAAGCCCTGACCCTCGGCTTTACCAAGACCTTTTTCATCCTGCCCCTGGCGGTTCTGGTGCTCGGCGAGACAGTGCCCCGATGGCGCTGGGCGGCTACCGCGCTTGGCTTCATCGGTGTGCTGATCATCCTGCGCCCCGACGCGACGGGTGGCATCGATCCGGCCGCCCTTGTCGCCCTGCTCGGCGCGGCGCTGGTGGCAGGGGTCGTCATTCTTTTACGCATCCTGGCGCGCAGTGAGCGGATCTCGACCATTCTTTTTTATAACGGCATCCTCACGACGCTGGTTTCGGCGGTGCCCGCCTATCTGGTCTGGCGCATGCCGGACGGGGAAACCCTGATCCTGCTTTTCGCGATCGCGGTCTGCGGCGTTTCCGGCCAAGCCAGCAACATTCGCAGCTATCGCGACGGTGAGGCCGCAGCGATGGCGCCTTTCGGCTATCTGCGGCTGATCCTTGCCGGCTTTTTAGGCTTCGTGCTGTTTGGTGAAATCCCCGATAGCTGGACCTGGGCCGGGGCGACAGTGATTGTTGCCAGTACGCTCTATATCGCCTTGCGCGAGGCAAGAGGTGACCAAAAAACACAGCTATAATCAAAAAATATTAATATTTATCAATGCCTTATAATGTTAATATTAGATTAAGATTGAGACCGCCCCTTGCCTTGCCGTGGCCCCGAAATCTCACCTGCGGATGAAGATTATTCATGGTTAACAATAATTAACCATGATTTTTTAATGTTATTTCTGATGTTTTCTTATCCCCTTGGCCCGCCCCCCCGAATCAGTATCGTTTTTCCATTATCAAGACCAATATGCTGCCCATAGAATATGCTGCCCATAGAAGGTGGGCTCTGACATTCAGGGCTCAACAGAAACGACTGCAAAATGACTGCAAAACGACTGCAAAAACCATGACCCAGGAGGCCCTCTTGATCCGCGTTCTTTTCGTCTGCACTGGAAATATCTGT
>JABJES010000080.1 GCA_018663165.1 Rhodospirillaceae bacterium | reverse complement strand
GGGGTGTTCCCTGAAGGCTGCCCGTCAGACGCACCCCGCCAGCCACCGTATAAAGGGCAAAGAGCAGGATGATAAACGGCAAATATTCAAGCAACAGGATATGGAGAACCTCATAGAGGGAGATCTCAAAGCCGTAAACGATCGTAAAGGGAACCAGGAAACAGAGCGCCCAGAAGGCCGAAATCTTGCCAAAATGGCTGTGCCAGAAATGGGGTGCGACCAGGGGGACGATGGCAATAGAGAGCAATATTCCGGCAAAGGGTGTCGCCCAGACAAGCCCCATGGCCGAGCCATCGAGATAGGGCTCCGCGCCGCCCTCGGCAAAGGCCGGTGAGGCAAAAACGACGGCACCAAGGGCGAAAAGAAGAATCCCTAAGGGGCTGAAGCGCAAAAAGGCAGAAAGATTCATTAAATACGACCGGATAGTTAGGTTTTCAGCAATGAACAGGGGCCAGCCCCTGAGCAGAATCGGCGCGAGTATGCCCGAAGCGCAACGTGACTCCAAGGGTATTCCCCGCCTCATTTCCAAGCCTTAATAAAGCATTAAGAAAATAATGAATTACCTTCAAAATATAACCTTTGATACTTGTCAATTACCTTCAGTTGAAATCTCTATCTAATCAAAAAGGGAGAGGAAAAAATTCAATTGAGGGGATGATTTTTATGAGTGCTGTTCTCAATAATATTGGCGTTGGCTCTCGCATCTGGCTGTCATTACTGCTGCCGGTGCTGGGGTTTCTGGCTTTTTCGGGCCTGATGGTCTTTGACCGCCATCAAACCGCCAACGAACTGCAAAAACTTGAGCTCTTGATTGTTCTGGCGCCGGAGATCAGCGCCCTGGTTCATGAAATGCAAAAAGAACGGGGAGCTTCGGCCGGATTTATCGCCAGTAAGGGACAGCGATTCACCACGGAGTTGCCCGATCAACGGAAAATAACCGACGAGAAAAAGAAAGCCCTGAAAACAGCCCTGGGCAACTTTGACTCCACCCTGTTCAGTCCTGGGCTTCGCGAAAAAATAGACGCCGCCAACAAGCGGCTGTCCGAATTAGTCGCCAAACGTAAGGTCATCAGCGGCCTTGAGATAAATGTGCCCCAAATGGCCGGATATTACACCCCGACCATCGCCAGCCTGTTATCGATTATCGAAGAAATGCCCGACCTCACCCGAAACGGCGAGATAGCCAACCAAATCACCGCCTATATCGTTTTCCTCCAGGGAAAGGAGCGGGCTGGAATCGAGCGCGCAATGGGCTCGGGTGGCTTCAGCGCCGGTGTCTTCAAGCCCGTGATCTATCAGAAATTCATCGGCCTGATCGCCCAGCAAAAAACCTATCTAAGCCTCTTTGATATTTATGCGACGCCTGCACAGGTCGCCTTCCTCAAGGAAACTGTTCGCGGCAAGGCAGTGGACGAGGTGGCGCGGATGCGGAAAATCGCCATCGCCAGCCCCCAAACAGGCTCCACTGAGGGAATCGAAGGCCCCTATTGGTTCAAGACGATTACAACCAAGATCAACCTTCTAAAAGTGGTGGAAGACAGGGTTTCAAATGATTTAATTCATTTGACGGAAACGATTAAAGAATCCGCCCAGCAGGGATTTTATTTCTTCCTTGCCCTCGCCCTGATTCTGCTTTCCGTCACGGCTGTCTTTGTCACCTACATCGTCAGGGGAATCAGCCATCCTATCATCCATATCACGTCCATCATGCGTCTTCTTGCTGGAGGGGATAAAACCGTCAAGATTCCCGATACCGATCGCCATGACGAAATCGGCGCCATGGCCGCCGCCGTTCAGGTCTTCAAAGACAATATGATCAAGACCGATCAAATGAGCAAAGAACAGGAGAAAACGCATCGCGATGAGGAAACACGTCAAAAGAAGATCAATGAATATATTCACGAATTCGAACTGACGATCATGGGCGTTCTCGAAGGAATGGCGGGCGCCGATGAAGCTATGAAAACAACGGCCGTGGAAGTCAGCGAGGGGGCGGGCAATACGACCTCTCAGGCAACAACAGTGGCGGCAGCCTCTGAGGAGGCTTCGGTCAACGTTCAAACGGTGGCAAGCTCGGCCGAAGAACTCAGTGCCTCAATCCAGGAGATTTCAAGGCAGGTTGACCAATCTTCCGAGATCGCTGGCGAGGCGGTTCGGGAAGCCGATTCCACCACAGAAAAAATCCAGGTTTTGGAATCAACGGTCTCCCAGATCAGTGAAGTGGTCGAACTGATTACTGATATTGCCGAACAGACAAATCTTCTGGCCCTTAACGCAACCATTGAGGCGGCGCGGGCCGGAGATGCCGGCAAGGGATTTGCCGTCGTCGCCAACGAAGTCAAATCCCTTGCCAACCAGACGGCGAAGGCGACGGAAGAAATAGGCTCTCAGATTACGAGTGTGCAGAAATCGACCCAGGATGCCGTTCAGGCCATCCACGGAATCTCGACAATTATCAATAAAATCAGTGATGTCGCTTCTTCCATATCTCAGTCCGTAGAAGCCCAGGACACGGCAACCCAGGAGATCGCCCAGAATGTGGAACAGGCGGCGGAAGGAACGACGGAAGTTTCAAAATCCATTGTAGTGGTACAGGAATTGGCTAAAAAAGCGACCGAATCGGCGGATCACATCAAACATTCCTCAACCAAACTCAGCGAACAAACAACCATCCTCAACAAGGATGTCACCTCTTTCCTGGAAAATGTTCGCGCCACCCAGACTGAAAACTTCGATGCCCTCATCACCTGGAGCGATGCTATTTCCGTCGGCAATGAGCCCCTTGACGAGGACCATAAAAAACTGGTCGACACGGTGAATGCGCTTTACGGCGCGATCAATTCAAACGAAGGAAAACCGGCTGTTATAAAAGCCTTTGAGGAAATGAAGGCCTATACGGACTATCATTTTACCCGTGAAGAAAAAATGATGGCCGAGTCAAAATATCCCGAGATGGAAGACCATAAAGAAGAACACCGCGATTTTATCGCCCGTCTTGGAGTCCTTTACACGGATTTCAACAATGGGAAGGATACCTCGGGCAGGGCGTTGCTTAATTTTCTCGGGGGCTGGCTAACCACCCACATTACGTTCATCGATAAAAAGCTTTCCCAACACCTGACTTCAAACTGAGAGTAGAGATTATGGAGCGTCCAAGTTTAAACCACCCGCCCCTCTTCCCGAATATCGGGAAAACTCAGACTAAGGAGGTCAAAGTGGTAAAAACACAAAGTTTTGATACCCTCGTCACTTGGAGCGATGCCATTTCTGTCGACAATAAAGTCATTGACGATGATCACAAAAAACTGATCGATGCAGTTAATGCGCTTTATGCTGCAATCCATTCGGGTGGTGAAAAATTGATTGTTGTAGATGCCTTCGACGAAATGATGGCCTATACCAGCTACCATTTTGGCCATGAGGAGAAATTGATGGCCAAGGCAAAATACCCAGATATAGACGATCATGCTAGACAACATCGGGGTTTTATCGAGCAGCTTGGGACTCTTTACGGAGACTTCAAAAATGGGAAGGATGTTGCGGGTAGAGCGCTGCTTAATTTTCTCAAGTTCTGGTTAACCACCCACATTATGGTTATCGATAAAAGGCTGGCCCATTACTTATCCTCACATTGATAATTCCGCTACCCGCTCTCCAGACAGATCACTCTTTTCCCGCCCGTTCAGACGGCAATACCCCCGGTCATTTCCCCACATTTTTTATAGTTGTTTGAAGGTTGCGGTTGAATGAGATAGGGAGAATGACCTACCATCAGGAAAAATTGGATCGGGGAGGTCACACATGGAAAAAGCACTACACATTGAGCCGTCTAAATGCACTGGGTGTCTCCAGTGCGAGATGGCCTGTTCCTATGAAAAAGAAGGCCTGTTCAACCCTTCTAAATCACGCATCAGGGTCTTTAATTTCCATGAACAGGGCCGCATGGTGCCCTATACCTGCACCCAGTGCGCCGAAGCCTGGTGCCTGCACGCCTGTCCGGTCGAAGCGATTACCGTCAACGGCAATACCGGGGCCAAAGAAGTTAACGACAATACCTGTGTCGGCTGCAAGGTCTGCACCATT
>JABJES010000294.1 GCA_018663165.1 Rhodospirillaceae bacterium | reverse complement strand
TTCCGTCCTGCACCAGATGCATTGCGCGCCCCGACGATGGCGATTGCGGGCCGTTGAAGAAGATGGGTATGGCCGAAAACCGTCAACACCGGGGGGGCATCTTCGATGTTGGCAAGGGGCAGGGGATAATCGGGTTCACCAAGGGCGACCAAATGGGCACCGGCGGCTTTGAGGGCAGCCAGTTCACGCTCGGCTGTGGCGATTGAACATATTTTTATTGCTTTGCGCCGTCCACCGCGCCGGGCCAGTTCGGGCAGAGCCTCCAAGGCCGCTCCGGCGGTGCCATAACGGGTCATAAGCTGGCGAAAGGTAATAGGTCCGACGTTCTCGCTTCTCGTCAGGCGCAGTAAGTCGAGTCTTTCATTTGCTGACAGAGCGCGGGGGGCAGATGATGTGGTGTCCATCTCTAACCCTTCAGGCTTCAGGAATGATTGTCGGTGGAAGACGGGCTGTCTGTCGAAGACGGGGCACCGATTTTCGTCTCATCGCCCGTATGCAGGCGGCGGAGATTTTCAAGATGTCTGATCCAGACAATCGGCGCGATGAAAACAGCCAGCCGGGCGGTATCAGGTGCGTCGAGCGCCCAGGCAAAATAGGGGGCGAGTGCGACGGCGATCAGGGCGGCGAGGGATGAATAACGGGTAAAAAAGGCGACGATCAGCCAGGTCAGGCAAGCCAGAGCGCCAACATTAAACGTTGCCGCAAGCAGAATACCGAGTGCTGTGGCGACACCTTTTCCGCCTTTGAATTTCAGCCAGATTGGAAAGATATGTCCGAGAAGGGCAGATCCTCCGGCAAGCATCGCCACACCGGTGCTTTCCGGTGCAAACAACAAAACGGCCAGTGCCCCTTTGCCGCCGTCAAGAAAAAGGGTCAGGGCGGCGATTTTCTTGCTGCCGGTGCGCAGGACATTGGTCGCGCCGATATTGCCCGATCCCATGTGACGGATGTCACCAAGCCCGGCCAGCCGGGTTAGTACCATGCCGAAGGGAATGGAGCCGAGCAAATAGCCGACGACAACAGGTAAGATCAAGGAGTCCAAGGGTGCTAGCCCTTTTCGCCGAGGCTTGGAGAAATATAAACGGGAACGCCGCCGACCACGGTGCGTGCCACCCGGCCCTGAACCGGACGCTCATCAAAGGGTGAATTCTTTGATTTGCTGATAAAGTCGTCGGCCTTAACCTGCCAGGGAGCATCGGGATCAAAAATGATGATATCCGCCGGTGCACCGGATTTCAGATGACCAGCGTTGAGACCGAGGATTTCGGCCGGGCTTGCGGTCAGGGTCTTGAGCAAATCAGGCAGAGACATCGCCTTGTTGTGGTAAAGCTCAAGGGAAACCGCGAGCAGGGTCTCGAAACCGACAGCCCCCGGTGAGGCTTGGGCGAAGGGCTGGCGCTTACTGTCTTCATCGTGGGGAGTGTGGTCCGAGGCGATGGCGTCGATGATGCCGTCTTTTAATCCCTCGACGATAGCTTGGCGATCGGCCTCAGAGCGAAGCGGCGGCGAGAGACGGGCAAAGGTGCGGTAATCGCCGACCGCCAACTCATTAAGGGCAAAATAGAACGGTGCGGTATCGCAGGTGATGTTAAGGCCGCGTTCCTTGGCCCGGCGGATTACGTTAACTGATAAGGCCGTTGAGATATGACCGGCGTGATAGCGCCCACCGGTCATCTCCAGCAGGCGGATATCGCGCTCAAGCAGGATAACTTCGGCGACGTTGGAAATGCCGCCAAGACCGAGGCGGGTGGAAATCTCACCACTGTTCATGACGCCGCCTTCAGCCAGCGTCGGATCCTCGGGATGCTGAACCAGAAGAAGATCGAAACTTTTGGCGTAGCTCAACGCCCGGCTCATAACCTTGGGATTGCCGACCGCTTTTAATCCATCGGTAAAGGCGATGGCACCAGCCGCAGACAGCAACCCCATCTCGGTGATCTCGTCGCCTCGCATCCCTTGAGTGATGGCGGCGTAGGGATAGATATTGACCATCGCCGCTTCTCGCGCCCGGCGCTCGATGAAACCGACAAGGGCGACGCTATCGATGGGCGGGTCGGTATTGGGCAGGCAGGCGAGGCTGGTGATGCCGCCAGCGGCTGCGGACTGACTGCCCGAGGAAATGGTTTCCTTGTGCTCAAAACCGGGTTCACCCAATTGGGCCCGCATATCGACCAGACCGGGGGTCAGACACATTCCCTTGCAGTCGATGGTCATCACGTCTTCAGGCAAAATATCGGCGGCAAGCCGGGGTCCAAAATCGACGATCAGATTTTCGTCGGTCAACAAGGCGCCTGTCTCATCCAGTCCACTCGCCGGGTCGATCAGTCGGGCATTTATGTAAGCAATCTTGGTCATAATGTTTTAGCCAGATTGTCTGTCAGCACTTCGAGGCAGGCCATACGCACGGCGACGCCGAGTTCTACCTGGTCGCAGATGGCGCTTCGTGTAATGTCGTCGGCCAGTTCACTGTCGATTTCAACACCACGGTTCATCGGTCCGGGATGCATGATCAGAGCGTCGGGTTTTGCCGCCGTCATCTTTTTTGCGTCGAGGCCGTAAAAGCGGAAATACTCCCGGGTCGAGGGGACGAATGATCCCTGCATACGCTCCACTTGAAGCCGCAGCATCATGATGATGTCGCAATCATGCAAACCGGAAGCCATGTGATGGAAGACCTCGACCCCGAGATTTTCGATCTTCGCTGGCAGCAGGGTCGGTGGGGCAACAACCCGCACATGGGCCCCCATGGCATTGAGAAGGTGGATGTTTGAGCGGGCCACCCGCGAGTGCAGAATGTCACCGCATATGGCAACGGTCAGTCCTTCGATGCGGCCTTTTCTGTGGCGAATGGTCAAGGCGTCGAGCAGGGCCTGGGTCGGATGTTCGTGGCGACCGTCGCCGGCATTGATAACCGCGCAGTTGACCTTTTCCGAAAGCAGCTTCACCGCACCTGAATCCGGGTGGCGGACGACCAGCACGTCCGGGTGCATGGCGTTCAGGGTCACCGCCGTGTCGATCAGGGTTTCCCCTTTTTTGATTGAGCTGGTCGAGACCGCCATGTTGATAACGTCGGCACCCAGGCGCTTTCCGGCGAGCTCAAAAGAGGTGCGGGTGCGGGTTGAGTTTTCGAAGAAAAGATTGATCAGTGTGCGCCCATGAAGCGTCGTCAGGGTTTTGTCGGCCCGGCGATTCTGTTCAACATGGGGTTTTGAAGCGTCGAGGAGCGCGGAAATCTCTTGCGCCGTCAGTCCCTCGATACCGAGCAAGTGACGATGCGGATAGTTAATATTGGACGCGCTCGTGTTCATTAAAAGCGGACTATACGCAAGTTAAGGTAGGGCAACAAGTGCAAGAAATTTTGTGCTTTCAAGTGGCTATGGCCGCTTGGAGGGAAAATCCGATCAGATCACGCCTTTTTCCCGCAGGGCGGCGCACTCATTGGCATCAATTTCGAGCAGACTTTGCAGAAT
>JABJES010000081.1 GCA_018663165.1 Rhodospirillaceae bacterium | reverse complement strand
GCCCCAGTGATGGAAAAACCGCTGGCACAGATGTCGGGGATCGGCTGGCAGGGCAAGCATACCAATCTTGTCTCGCGTCAGTTCGGCTCCTGGCTTTTCCTCGGCGAAATTTTCACCACCCTGGATATTCCCGCCAACACACCAGAAAGCGATCATTGTGGAGCCTGCCGGGCCTGCCTCGATATCTGCCCCACAAGGGCGCTACCCGCCCCCTACCAGATCGATCCTCGGCGCTGTATTTCCTATCTCACCATTGAGCATAAAGGGCCGATCCCCCGTGATCTGCGTGCCGCCATGGGCAACCACATCTATGGCTGCGACGATTGTCTTGGCATTTGTCCGTGGAATAAATTCGCCCAACCGACAGCGGTCGACGCCTTACAGGGGCGGACCGATTTAACAGCCCCGGCATTGGCAGAGCTGGCGGCACTGGACGATGCCGCCTTTCGCACCTTTTTTTCCGGCTCACCGATAAAACGGATCGGTCGTGATCGCTTCCTGCGCAATGTGTTGATCGCCATCGGCAACAGCAAAAAACCGAACCTCGCCGCAACTGCCTTAACCTGTCTCGATGATCCTTCGCCTCTGGTTCGCGGAGCGGCGGTGTGGGCACTTGGCTGCCTGCTTGAGGGAAAGGAGTTTGAAACTCTTTCCCTTAAACATCTTGAACATGAATCAGATGTCTCTGTCCGGGCGGAATGGGAGGTCTGAAACGGGGATCGCTCCAATTACCTGTCGCGCCAATAAATGAGAATGATTATTAATAATTAAAACATATATTTAATATTCATCTTTCATTCATACGGGATCTATTTAAATGGCAATTGTATTGATCAGACATCAGCGATCCCCCCGGTTGCCGGATCTGATGAATGCACTGGAAATAATAACAATCAATGGGAGGCTTTTATTATGTGGGTAGACCCAGCTTTTTGTGACTTACGTCTCGGCTTTGAAGTGACCGCCTACGTCTACGTGCGATAGCATTTCAAGGGAACGACGAGGGGCCTTAGCAAAAGCGGGCCCCTCTTTCCTTCTTATAACAGGCATTCATACCGCCCCATGAACGAAGTGGGCGGATGGAAGGATGTGTGCCATGGGCGAAGAAACCGCCTTCTCCGTAACCGACCAGGTTGAGATTAATCCGCTCTATATGTTCCGCTGGGAAGAGGCGCAGGACGCCTATGTTCTTCTCTATCCCGAGGGCATCGTCAAACTCAACGAAACCGCTGGCGAGATACTGCATCATTGCTCGCAAAGCTCAAGCGTCGGCGATCTCATCAAAAAAATGAAAACCCATTACGCTGCCTCTGATCCAGCTACGGCTGAAAAAGTCGAGGACGGCGTATATAAATTTCTGGAGGTTTCCCATGCCAAAGGCTGGATCAGGCGTAAAACTTGACGGCCAGGGCCAGCCTCTATGGCTGTGCCTTGAATTGACCTATCGCTGCCCCCTGCAATGCCCGTGGTGCAGCAACCCGGTGGATTTCGCCGATTACAGTGATGAGCTAACCACCGAGGAATGGAAGCGCGTCCTGCGCGAGGGACGCGAACTGGGTGCCCTTCAACTCGGCTTTACCGGCGGCGAACCCTTGATCCGCAAGGATCTGGAAGAGCTGGTCGATTACGCCAACGGGCTCGGCTATTACACAAATCTCATCACCTCGGGAATGGGGCTGACGGAAGAGCGATTGCTCGATCTCAAGAAAGCCGGACTGAAACAAATCCAACTCAGCATCCAGTCCTGTGACAGCAACGTGACCAACGAGCTTGTCGGTACCGATGCTCATGACAAAAAGCTGGCGGTGGCCAAGCTGATCAAGAAGCACGACTTCCCGATGGTTCTCAATGTGCCGGTGGTGCGCCAAAACGTCGATCTTGTGCCGGGCATTCTCAAAATGGCCGAAGAACTGAAGGTCGAATTCCTCGAATTCGCCAATGTCCAGTACTACAACTGGGCGCTTTTGAACCGCAAGGAGCTGATCCCGACCAAGGAACAGCTCGACCGCGCCGAGGCGGCAGTCAACGAAACCAGAGCGCGGGTCGGCGACGATATGACCATCTATTTCGTCATCCCCGACTATTACGACGGCAAGCCGAAGGCCTGCATGAACGGCTGGGGCAATATTCACCTGACCGTCGCCCCCGATGGTTCCGGCCTGCCGTGCCAGGAATGCCGGGTTCTGAAGGATGTGGAATACAATTCGGTGCGCGACCATTCCCTGGCCTGGATCTGGCACGAATCTCCGGCCTTCAATCTCTATCGGGGACAGGACTGGATGAAGGAGCCCTGTAAAACCTGTGACGAGAAAGAGCAGGATTTCGGCGGCTGCCGCTGTCAGTCCTATCTTTTGACCGGTGATGCGACGAATACAGATCCCGCCTGTTCGCGCTCTCCTTTTCATAATCTGGTTGAAGAGACCGTTAAGGAGGCCAATGCGCCGAACCGGATCTATCAGCCTCTTGTCATGCGGCGCGCCAACCGGAGCGAAAACACCGCAGTAAGCGGTTAAGACGATCCATGCGCTTACCCCATGATTCCGTACCCAACACCTTCCTCACCGGGATCGTTCTAACCATCATCCTTTGGGCCATCGTTCGCGCGATGATCAGTGGTTAGGGAGACCCGGCATGGAAATCGATTTCAGCGCCCTGCTTGCCGTAATTCTGCGGATGGTCCATATCATCGCCGCCATTATCTGGATCGGCCATGTTTACGTGAACATGGTTCATCGCCCGGTTTTCATCCCCCTTACCCCCGAAGAAACGCCGGGCAGCGATAATCCCGGCATTCTGGCGCGGGACAAGCTCGAACACGGAATTTTCCGCTATGCCTCGATCGTCACCTGGGTGGCTGGGGCGTTGTTGCTCTGGCAGAGTGATCGATTCGTCAGCGCCTTTACCCTTTCAGGCTATGACGCGGTGATCGGTGTCGGCGTCTGGATCGGCACCATCATGACCCTCAACGTCTGGTTCGTGCTCTGGCCTCATCAGAAAAAGGTGCTTGGGTTCGTCCCTGCCCCTTTTGAGGAACGTGCGCGCTGTGCGCGGATCACCTTTCTCTCCTCGCGTACCAATGCAATGCTTTCGGTGCCGCTCCTCTTTTTCATGGTCGCCAGTTCCTTCGGCGCGCCGCTTTTCTAGTCTCAAAGGGGATCTGCAATGCCCCGTATCTATAATTTTTCCGCCGGGCCTTCAGTCATGCCAGAAACCGTTCTGGAACAGGCCCGCGACGAAATGCTCAACTGGCAAGGGCGCGGGTTGTCGATACTGGAAATGCCCTTCACCGGCGATGATTTCAAATCCATCATGGCCGAGGCCGAAGCCGATTTGCGTGATTTGCTTGCTATCCCAGATAATTACCGGGTGTTGTTCATGCATGGCGGGGCCACGGCACAGCTTTCCCTGGTGCCGATGAACCTGCTCGGCGGCAAGAAAACCGCCGCTTATGCCGATCTCGGCTATTGGTCGGGGCGGGCCATCGACGAGGCAAAACGGTATTGCGATGTTACCCTGGCCGCCTCGGGCAAATCCCTTGCCTATACCGACATCCCGCCGCCCGATGCCTGGAAAACCGATCTGAATGATGCCGCTTATTGCCATATTACGGCAAACGAGACCGCCGACGGGCTGGAGATGAACTGGCAACCCGAGACGGGAAATGTACCGCTGGTCGCCGATATGACGTCGAATTTCCTCACCCGCCCGATCAATGTTTCCGAGTTCGGCCTGATCTATGCCGGAGCGCAGAAAAACATCGGCCCGGCGGGATTGTGTCTGGTACTCATCCGCGATGATCTGCTGGGCCGCGCCACCCCCCTGACCCCAAAGGTTTTCCAATACGGCGTTCAGGCCGAAAATAACAGCCGCTACAACACGCCCCTGACCTACGGCATTTATCTCGCCGGTCTGGTTTTTCGCTGGCTCAAGGATCAAGGCGGCATGGCGGCGATGGAGCGCGAAAGCCGGGCTAAAAGCGGCCTGCTCTATGAGTTAATTGACAATTCGAACGGCTTTTACACATGCAAAATCGCCCCTGCGGCCCGTTCCAGGGTTAATGCCTGCTTTCATCTTGGCGACCCGGCCCTTGAACCGGACTTCCTCGACGAGGCGAGAAAAAACGGTCTTTTTCACCTTTCTGGCCACAAGCGCATTGGGGGCCTGCGCGCCTCGCTCTATAATGCGATGCCCCTTGAAAGCGTCGAGGTTTTAGCCCGGTTCATGGATGATTTCGCGCAGCGGCGTGGATAATTTGCGGCGCGGCGTGGATAAAATGAAAACGAAGAAGGAAAAAGAGCGGAATGAACGCCCTGACAATTGTTTTTCTCGCCGCCTTAGGCACCTCCATCGCGCTCCAGTTCTGGCTCGCACAGAGGCAGATTGCCCATCTGGTGGCTCATCGCGATGAAGTGCCCGAGGAATTCAGGAATGATATTCCGATCAAAGATCACCGCAAGGCCGCCGATTATACGCAGGCCAAGACCCGGCTTAATCTGTGGTCGATTGCCTATCAGAGCCTGATCCTGCTTGCCTGGACCATCGGCGGTGGGCTCGATGCCCTGGACGGAATATGGCGCGGCTTTGATATCACGCCCCTGCTTCAGGGCACCGGATTAATTGTCAGCGCCCTGATCATCAGCGATTTTCTCGAAATTCCCTTTACTCTTTACGCCACCTTTGGACTGGAACAGCGTTTCGGCTTTAACCGCATGAAGCCGGCGACTTTTATTTCCGACTTTCTGAAATCACTGGTCATTGTTCTGGTCATCGCCACCCCCCTGACCGCCCTTGTCCTGTGGCTGATGTCGGCGGCTGGCACGTTGTGGTGGGTGTACGCCTGGGGTGTTTTCGCCGCTTTTTCCTTTGCCGGGCTGATCCTTTATCCGACCCTGATCGCACCGCTTTTTAACAAATTCAAACCTCTTTCCGACGTTGACCTTAAAAAACGCATCGACGCTCTGGCTGAAAAATGTGGATTTGTCTTCAAGGATATTTTCGTCATGGATGGCTCTAAACGCTCAAGCCACGGCAATGCCTATTTCACCGGGCTTGGTGCAAAAAAACGCATTGTCTTCTTCGACACGCTCATCGAGACATTGGAAGGCGACGAGATCGAGGCGGTTCTGGCCCATGAACTGGGCCATTTCAAACGCCGCCATGTCCAGAAAATGCTGGCCGCTTCCTTGGGCATGAGCTTTATCGGCTTTCTCATTCTCGGTTGGCTTACCGGCGAAAGCTGGTTCTATAGCGGCCTTGGCGTCACCGTCGCCTCAGACCCTGCAGCACTGATGCTCTTTGCTTTTGTGTCGCCGGTTTTTCTCTTTTTCCTGCGCCCGATCATCTCTGGCATTTCCCGACGTTTTGAGTATCAGGCTGACGATTTCGCCGCCACCTATAGCAGTGGGGCGGCACTGGTCCGGGCATTGGTCAAACTCTATCGCGACAATGCCAGCACCCTTACCCCCGATCCGGTCTATTCCGTCTTTTACCATTCCCATCCACCACCCCCCATGCGGGTAGCGCATATTCAGACCCACAACTCATAAAAAAAGGGGAATGTCGGAAAGAAACTAGGCGTTTTCGTCGATCTTGCGCGCCGTTTCCAAAACGCCCTCGACCGCCTCATCGAAAAAGACATCCATTTTTTGGCGCATATCGGGCGACAGAGTAAGCAGTTTTGATCGCGCATCCTCAGAATTATCTTGCTCAATAAGAAAGCCGTTTCGCAAGGCCGTATCAATATATTTACCCGCCGTATGGGCGCTTTTGATCGCCTGCATCATCTTCAGGGCATCGGTTTTGCGGACCGGGCCGGAGACCCGCCAGATCCCGGTTAGCAAATCCCAATAAGCGGCTGAATAAAATTCAGTATTATCGCCGAAAAGGTGAAGCCAGCCGCTGCCGATCCTGTCGGTCATGAGGAGATACTGTTTGCGCTGGTCTTGGCTGAATTTTAGCGTCATGAGGCGTTCCTGTGGCGTTCCTGTGGCGATCGGTTATGGGCAAAAACGAGGGAATCAATTCCCCGCTTCTGTATTCAATCTTACACATATTAATACATTCAATCCATCTTTGTTGCTGCCAGCACCTGGATTTAGGTGATTTTTTCACCGGGCAAAGACTAAAAAAGAGTCTGATGAATCAATATACTATGATTTATACATACAATTTTTAATAAATATTATATGTTTATATTTGACAGCATATTTACATATAGTTATAAGTGTTTCATGCATTTGTCAATTAGACAGGTCAATGTTTTTACCGATTTCAAATGGAGGATGTCATGAGAGCACTTCGCAAATTCACCCCCCTTGCCGCAATTGCGGTTCTTCTTAGCGGCTGTAACGCCTACGGGCCAAAGGCGCAGATCGGCGGACTGGGTGGAGCCGCCGCTGGCGGCCTGATCGCCTCCCAGGTCAGCGGCAGCCCCGAGGCCATCGCCGCCGGGGTCATTCTCGGCGGTTTGTTTGGAGGTGCTGTCGGCAATTCCCTCGACAACGCCGACCGCCAGTATATGCAACAGACGTCCCAGCAAAGTCTCGAATATGCCCCGTCTGGACAAACCGCCGTTTGGCGTAACCCGGATTCAGGCAACAGCGGCACCATAAAGCCGGTCAGCACCTATCAGACATCAAGCGGTGGCTATTGCCGGGAATACCAGCAGACCGTGCAGGTCGGAGGTCAGAGCCAGGATGGATATGGCACCGCCTGCAGGCAGCCCGACGGCTCTTGGAAGGTGATGTAATAAATTACTGAATATATCTCTGGAGAAGCCATGATGCTCTGGAGATTTCAGGCCGGATCAGTTGTCCCCTCCCCTGATCCGGCCTTCTCTTACCCGGATTTCAAAAAAAATCTTAACTACTGGCGCAATCAACGCAGGTCGCCACCGAAGGATCATATTCGAGACGGCGAACCTGGATTTCCTCGCCACAGGAAACGCAATAACCGAATTCACCTTCTTCGATCCTTTGCAACGCCGCTTCAATACGAACCAGATCGGCCTGGCGACGGCGCTCGGTTTCCACTTGCATGGCCTGGCCTTGAAGCGCATCCATCCGTGAAAGCCTCCCAACGGATTGTTGATCAAGTTCAACCGGTTTCCTAGATTCCAACGCAGAGCCGGACAAGGCAAGGATTTCTTCCTTCATTGCCAAAAGATGGCGCTTATCATCCTTGAACTTTTTACCCGCAACCATGATTTTCTCCGCCGATTTTAAGACAAGTTGCGGCCCATTTGTGAAATTGCAGTGACAAGGCTGGGAAGAACACCGGATTCAGAGATCGAATGTCCGGCATTGGCAATGATTTTGCACTCACAGTTCCCCCAGTTCCGGGACAGGGCAAAGGCCGTATGGGGTGGACACAGCAAATCATAGCGTCCCTGAACGATAATACCGGGAATATCCTTTAGCCTGTGCGCCTCGCCCAATAACTGGCCCGGCTCGAGAAAAAAGCCATGGCGCTGATAATGCCACTCTATATAAGGCGTGCCCGGCGTGCCTTCCCGCTTGGCTGCGGCTTCAAAACTTTCCGGCAAGGCACAAGGCTCAGGCGCAAGGGCGGAGAGGATGCGCTCATAATCATGCCATATCCAGGCCGCTGGCCGATGAATAGCAGGATCAGAATCGCCAATCCGCGCGCCGTAAGCCGCTAAAGGATCATCGCGCTCTTCATCAGGCAGAAAATCCAGGAGTTGTTGCCAAACTCCAGGGTGAAAGAGCGGGGCGGCTTTCGCAAAGGCCCAGTCCCATTCCGCTTCGCTGCCGAGAAAAACCGCCCTGAGAACAATGCCAGTGACTCGTTCGGGATGGGTTTCGGCATAAGCGACGGCCAGGGTCGCGCCCCAGGATCCACCAACCACCATCCAGCGATCAATACCGAGGGTTTCCCGGATTTTCTCAAGATCGGCGATCTGATCTTGCGTTGTGTTGGCTTCCAGAGAGCCCTTCGGGGTGCTTAACCCACAGCCCCGCTGGTCAAACAGAATCGCCCGAAATAGCGCCGGATCGAAGAGCTGGCGGTGGGATTCCTGACAATTGCTGCCAGGCCCGCCATGAAGAAAAACCGCCGGCAGGCCATCGGCCCGACCACATTGCTCGACGTAAAGGGTATGTCCCCCATCAACGGCCAGATTGCGCCGATCAAACGGCTCAAGGGGCGGGAAAAGGGGAGACGTATCCGTCATCGCCTCATTCAGCCGATGGGAAAAAAGGCGTCTTCCCGTTCGTGCCAAACTTTTGCAGCCCCTCGCCAACGGTCAAATACATAGGGAAAACCCTGTTCAGCCGAACCAGCTCAAGAACCAGGAAAACACCGGGACTAACTGCGGCGAGACAAAATCCGGTCCCCTGACGGAGAGACCAGTGATAGGCCTCAACCAGACTGGCAACGCCAGAGCTGTCGATATAATCGACCATGCTCATTTCAGCAATGAGAGGACGGCCTTCTGAGATGCAATCAAAAAGGAGCTTGCGGGTCGATGAGGAGTGATCAAGGACAAGGTCTCCCCGCAGACGGACCACGCAACAATCCGACTCGACCACTATCGAGCATTCGAGACCACTCATTCCCTTCCAATCCCCTTAATCAACGGATATATCCCGGAACCCTTCTTCGCCAGGATAGCCTGTCAATATATCCTGCTATTTCAATAATGGAATATGGCGATGGTCACATTTTGTAAAAAAACCTGATTCCAGGCTTTCAAGACAAAAAAGCCAGCCGGGGGAATTGACGCCTCCCCTCAAGTGATAGAAACTCCCCCTCCTGAGACGTAGACAACAAAAAACAACCGGAGAACAGCGAATGCTATGGCTTGTCTTTGATTCGCGGAAGTGGGCACCAGTCGAGAGTGAGGCCGCCGATCTTTTGGGAAAAAACGTCTCGTTCCGACTGATTGAGCGTTTTGAAGAGCATCCTGAGCACCCGCTTTTCTCGCTCCTCTACTATATAGATGGGCTCCTGGCCTTTAATTTCGGCGTCATCGAAGTCGATTCAGAGGAAAACACCCTTTTGGCGGAAGGTTCGCCTCTTCTTGCAGACGACCGAATTCTCTATGCCTTTGGCTCGTTTAATAGTGCAGATCTCCAGAATTGCCTTCTCCATCTCCACAAATACTCTCTTGCCCAATCAACGGCTGGCGATGTCCTGTCAATGATCGGGTTTCTTCAAGGCGCCCGGCAGAAAATGGCCGCCTGCGGAAAGCTCGATCCCTGGCGTATGAAAATAGATACGGTGGCGGAAATTCTCTCCGAGATTACCGAAGATCTGCATTTTAACCGCGACCAGTCGATTGGCGAACTGATCGCCCCTCTTAATCCGCTAAAAACAAAATAAACGCCCCCCCCACTGCCTTTTGCTTGACCCTTGAGCAAAATAACGCAATGGTTTTCTCCAAGTGGCTAATCAAAAAGACAGCCGCACAGGGGGGAAAACGCAGCCATCATGTTTCGCCAGCCTATCGCCAACGAGATTTCTCTGGCCCTGATCTTCAAGGTGCTGGCTATCCTTGTGCTTTTCTTCGTCTTTTTTGCCCCTTCCAAGCGCCCCAACGTGACCTCCGAGGTCATCGGCACAGTATTTTTAGGCGAGCCGGATACTCAAACCGGCACACAGCGAGAAGGAACGGCCCGACATGACTGATTTCGAGGTCGTCGATCTTTCGCGACTGCAATTTGCGATTACCGCCCTCTACCATTTCCTCTTTGTGCCGCTCACCCTTGGGCTGTCCCTGCTGCTCGCCATCATGGAGAGCGTCTATGTCATGACCGGCCGGGAAATCTGGCGGAAAATGACAAAGTTCTGGGGGCTGCTATTCGGCATCAACTTTGCCATGGGGGTGGCCACCGGGCTGACAATGGAGTTTCAGTTCGGCACCAACTGG
>JABJES010000082.1 GCA_018663165.1 Rhodospirillaceae bacterium | reverse complement strand
GGCAAGAAAAGCAAAAAAAACCTGAGCGAGAGATCAAGAGGCCTCGGCGAGATTGTCGCTTGTCGGCGACCATTTAAATCCGTTAGATCAGGCCGATGGCTTTTTTGCGTAATATCGCCACGGTCGGGTCTTGTACTCTGATCAGTCGCGCGCTCGGTTTTTTGCGTGACATCCTGATTGCAGCCGTCCTCGGCGCCGGTCCGGTCGCCGATGCCTTTTTCGTTGCCTTTAAGCTGCCGAATTTTTTCCGCCGCTTGTTCGCTGAAGGGGCGTTTTCCGCTGCTTTCGTCCCCGTTTTTTCAGGAAGGGTTGGCCTGGAGGGCAAAGACAAGGCGATGGTTTTCGCCTCCCAGGCGGCCTCCATGCTGATGTGGGTTGTTCTCGCCCTGGTTCTGCTTTTCGAGGTCGCCATGCCCTGGTTTATGCATGTGCTGGCACCGGGATTTGTCGGTGAACCGGAAAAATTTGGCCTGGCGGTTGAATTCTCGCGGATCACCTTTCCCTATATTCTGTTTATCTCGCTGGTGTCTCTTCAAGGCGGGGTTCTCAATACTCTGGATCGTTTCGCCGCCATGGCGGCGACGCCGATCCTGCTTAATCTCTGTATGATTACGGCGCTTATCAGTTTTAGTGCCACGACCGAGACCCCCGGCCATGCCTTGGCCTGGAGCATCGCTGTCGCCGGTGTGGTCCAGTTTGTCTGGCTCTCGGCTGCTTTGAAGCGTGAAGGGGTGCGCCTGCACTTTGGTCGGCCGGCACTGTCGCCGGAGATCAAGCGATTGCTCAAACTATTTCTGCCCGTGGCGCTGGGGGCCGGGGTCTATCAGGTCAATCTCATCATCGACCTCATCATTGCCTCCCTGTTGCCGACCGGGGCCATTTCCTATCTCTATTTTGCCGACCGGGTGAACCAGTTGCCGCTGGGGGTTGTCGGCATTGCTGTCGGCACGGCGCTTTTGCCCCTGCTGGCGCGTCAGGTCAAAGCCGGAGAGACCGAGGCGGCACTGACAAATCAGAACAAGGCGATCGAATATTCCATGCTGTTGACCTTGCCGGCGTGCGCCGCCCTTCTTGTTCTTGCCGTTCCGATTACGGTGGTGCTGTTTGAGCGCGGGGCGTTTACGGGTTCTGATGCGTCGGCCACAGGTTATGCGCTTGCCGCCTTTGCCTGTGGCCTGCCGGCCTATGTGCTGATCAAGGTCTTGGCACCGGGGTATTTCGCCCGTGAAAACACGGCAACACCGATCAAGATCGGCATTTTCGCGATGGCGGTAAATGTTGCCCTCAACCTTTTGCTTATGGGCCCCCTGGCTCATGTGGGTATTGCCCTGGCGACCGCGATCTCGGCCTGGCTCAATGCCGGTCTTCTTGGCTTTGGGCTGTGGCGGCGCGGTCATTTCACCCCCGACCGGAATCTGGCCTGGCATTTGTCCAAGATGATGGCTGGCGCCCTTATCATGGCTGGTGCCCTTTGGGCCGCCCTCGGGCTTCTTGCAGAACCCCTGGCCGGGTCTCAGGTGGAGCGCTTTGCCGCTTTGGCGGGGCTCGTTCTTGGTGGCGGGGTCCTTTATTTCGCCCTGGCCCATGTTATGGGGGCTGCAAGGATTGATCTTTTATGGCGCTCAAGGGGCCGTGAAATCGAATAAGGCTCACTTTCGGGCCTCTCCACCCTCTTGACCTTGCGGGCGTCGAGCGGCGATAAGAGGGCCACCCTCGATTTGAATGAATGAACAAAGAAGTCTTAGCCGATGAACCGTATTTTCTCTGGTGTCCAGCCGACCGGTAATCTTCATCTGGGAAATTATCTCGGTGCCATCCGTAACTGGGTGGAGCTTCAGGAATCGTTTGAGTGCATTTTCTGCATTGTCGATCTTCACGCCATCACGGTTCCTCAGGACCCGGCCGAATTGCGCGCCCATACCCGTGAGGTAACCGCAGCCTATATCGCGAGTGGAATCGATCCTGAGAATTGCATCATATTCAATCAGAGCACTGTTTCCGGCCATGCCGAACTGGCCTGGTTGCTGGCTTGTCTGACGCCGCTTGGCTGGCTTAACCGGATGACCCAGTTTAAGGAAAAGGCGGGCAAGCACCGGGAAAATGCGGGGCTTGGCCTCTACGCCTATCCTGTTTTGATGGCGGCGGACATTTTGCTGTACCGGGCCACCCATGTGCCTGTCGGTGAGGACCAGAAACAGCATTTGGAGCTGTCCCGTGATATCGCCGGAGCCTTTAATAGACAATATAATCGGGATTTCTTTCCCTTGCCCGAGCCGCAGATTTTCGGTCATGCGACCCGTGTTATGTCTCTGCGCGACGGTACCGCCAAGATGAGCAAGTCTGATCCGTCGGAATATTCGCGGATCAATCT
>JABJES010000160.1 GCA_018663165.1 Rhodospirillaceae bacterium | reverse complement strand
GGATGTCATTGCCGTTCAACGTGGCAATGAAATTAGGCCGCTTCCCCTCAAGGGAAATCTGACCCTCGCCCGCCAATACCGCTGGCCCGAGCTTGCTTTTCAGGCCCGACAGGGTAAAGCGCTCGGCATTGCCGTGGAGCTGTCCCTTGAACGTAAAGTCGCCAAGCTTGGCAAGCGACGGCCTGAAAGCAGGGTTAAACACCTGAACCATGCGGGCAAAGCTGGGATGAGTAGCGTTGACGAGAAAATTAAACTCCGGCGCGCTCAGGGCTTTGTCTAGAGTGCCGGTCAGCGTCACCTTACCACCGGCGAAATCGAGCCCGGTATCGACTTTCAATGCCTTGAGCTCTCCCTGAAGACGGCCGGACAGAGCCACCTTGCCGGTGCGTCCGGCAAAATCCGGCGGTGTGCTGCCGGCAAGACGGAAAAGCTGTGACAGATTCTTGGTCTGGATATCAAAGGCCATATTGGCGCTCGGGCTGGCAGAAAAACCACTTGCCGTACCGTTAATTTTAAGCCCCGCTCCGGCGAAGTTTTGAACTCCGGCCTCGCGCAGAGTCAACTTGCCGCCCTGAAGAGTGCCGTCGAGACGAACCCCTTCCACCGGCATTTTGTTATAGGTCAGCTTGCCAATCCTGGCTTTGACATTGGCATCAAAGCCATTGAGAAATTCGAGAGCCGGCAGCAGGGCTTTATCGCCGCCTTCCAAGGATTTAGGCTTGGCCGGTTGGCCGGAATTGGCGGCTTTCGTTTCCTCGCCCCCGGCCCCCGTTAACGTCTGACCAGATCCAGCGTTGCCAGATAGATAAGCATCAAGATTAAGGGTATCGACGGTAAGGTCGATGCCGAAGGATGGTCGCTTGCGCAGAGCAATCGCCACCCCACCTTTAAGGCGCGTCGCATCCACCAGCATATTGAGGCCGGTCACATCAACCTGGGATTTGCTGGCCCTGACCTTGCCGGCAAAACTCATCCGGCGCAGACGATCAGCCGGCACCGATCCGACATCAATTTTGAGCCAGTTGAAAAACTCTCGCAGATTATCTGATGCCGCATCGATCTTACCGTTGAAGCCGAGGCTTTCCTTGCCTCCGACGACGGCACCGGCAAGCGACAGCTTGCTGCTGCCGGGCAATTGCGCGGAAACCTTGTCCAGTTTCAGCTTGCCCCCGGCAAGCGAGAGATTGACCAGACCCTGCTGGATAACCTTGCCATTATAAACCAGAGCGCCGATATCAAGGTTGAGCTTTGCCGCAATGTCGGCAGGGAACAGGGGATCTTCCTTCTTCGCTTTCTTCACAGGAGGGGAGGCCGTGGGTTTGGCTGTCGATTTTGTTGAAGATTTAGCCCCTGCCGCCTTTTTACTCTCTTCGGATTCTTGCGCTGAATCCGAGCCCTTGCCGCCATAACTTTTCCCCGGCAAGGCCAAGGCCTTGTCAAGATCGATATGTTTCACCGAAAGGGCGAGATCGACAGCAAGCGGCGTGCCGGGAACCACATGGAGACGACCTGCCGCCTTGATCCCACCGAGATCGAAAGCCAGGTCTCCGATGGTGGTTTTGGCAGGCGTCAGATTAACATCGCCATCAATGACGAAATCCTGAACGAGAACGCCGGGCAGATCCAGGGGATTTCCAGAAAGTGCCCCAAGACGGGCGGCGACACCGCCGACCAGATCAGCCAGGTTTTCACCTTCCACATGCACTTTTCCCGCAAAGGTCGGGCCGCTGGTTGCGCCGTAATCGGAAAGGGCCAGAGTACCAGAAGTCTTTATCGCCGTTTCGCCCGCCGACAGACCGAGGCCGAGACCCAAGGCAATCGGCTGGCCTTTGCGGAGACTTCCTGATTTGAGATTGAAAGAAAGAGGCAGGCCACGGGCTGTAAGACGGCCTTCGGCCTCAAACGGTCCTTCCAGAGTCTCGGCAGCAATGACCGCGTTAAAACCGGTTATGCGTTCAAGTTCGTTCTTCGCTGAATCGCGATAGCTCACCACCCCATCTTCGATGGTGACACTTTTCAAAATAATCGACATAGAGGAACCATCGCCCGCTTCTGTGCTCGCTTCTGTCACCTGCGATGCCTGAGAGGGGGCCGGGTCAGGGATGGATTTTGCAGCACCGCCATCCGAGAGGGCGGACTTAGGGGCAAACGTCCAGTTGTTGCGCCCATCGGCAAGCAACTCAAGATTAATCACCGGCCGCACCAAGACAACAGAGTCAACCTCGATCCGTCCTTCAAGCAGAGGCCGAAGGGCCACCTGGATATCCAGCGTCCCGAGACTGACCATATCGGGATCGCTCGCCCCGTCGACACTGGCCAGGTGAAGGTCTTCCACCGAAAGAGTCGGCACCGGCAGCACAGACAGCTTGAGGTCACCGCCAATAAATATGTTGCGCCCCGTCGCCTTCGTCACCTGGGCGGCAATCTCACCCTTGTACTCGTTCCAGTCCACCATGCCCGGCAAAATAACCGCCAAGCCAAGAAGGCCGACAACCAGGACGACAAAAAAAGTAAGAATTTTTCTCATGAAATCTTTTTTACAACCTTTGATCTTCGATTAAGCTAGAGAAACCTTGGCGGGGGTTCAATCTGGTTCGCCCGACCGTCCCTCGCAACCAAATAATAACCAGCGGAGGGTATTTTGGGCGCGATTGTCAATCTTAACCAGTTTCGTAAAAATCGCGCCAAGGCCGAAAAAAAGGCCGCTGCCGCCGCGAATAGGGTGAAACACGGGCGCAATAAGGCCGAACGCGAGAAGAACAAGCTCGAGACAGACCTCCACACCAAGGATCACGAGGACAAACTGCTCGATTAATCCCTTATGTGAACGGACGGCGCCTCAGCCTTAATTTACATCCTTTTGTGGCGTCAGATAGCGGGGCCTGTTGGGACCGTCGATAACAATAAACTGCTCGACGCCAGCTTTATCGGCAAAGCTGAGAACCACCGGCACTCCGCCACTGGCTCCTTTCCACATCTTATGCAGGTTAAACGCCACCATCTTGTGCCGCCTGTTGGCAAGCCATGAATCATCCGCGGTAATCCGGGCAAGACCACCGGAAATAAGTTCAATCTTGAGAAAGGGAGGTTGGCCCATGGCCGCTCCAACCCGTTCGTTTACCCCGTTATAGAACTCCTCGAATGCCTCGAAATGCTCCTGCTGCTGCTCGGCCATGGCCTCGAGATTTTCCGGCGCTTGCACTTTAAGCGCGCTCTCATGGACCCATCCGACAAGCTCAGTCAGGCTGTCTCTGACCTCGACCCACTCACCGTCACGGGAAACCTCAACCAGGCTCTGATTCTCTCCCAAAAGCCCGATCACCTGATTTTCCATACCGGGGCCAGTGAAAAACGGCGTGTTGTTCTCGCTAACGTAATAATGATCTTCCGCCTCGGCAAAAGCACTTCCCACCGGAAATGCACCCATGAGCACGGCGCTAAAACACAGGCTAAACCACACACGAAACCACAGGGGCCGGATAATCGTCTTCAGCATCTAACAATCCCTTCTTCGCATTTGCATCTTCTTCTCCAAAGCCGACAACAGGGGCCGGAAATAATGCATTTGCCTGAATCCAAAAAAATTTGCCTATTATAGAAATCTCGACATGGCAAGAATAAGGCGAAGAATATGAACGCCGACTGTATAGGGGGGGTATTAAGATGGCACAGGTAAGCTTCAAGGACAGACTGAAAAAAGGACCCTCGGCGCTGGGCTGTCTGGCCAATATGGGGTCTGCAATAGCGGCCGAAATTCTTGCCGCCAGCGGCTATGATTCCGTAATGGTCGATCTCGAGCACGGCCCCGGTGACATCCTCAACGCCATCCACCAGATGCAAGCGATCACCGCCGGCGGTGCCGTTCCCTTGCTGCGCGTGCCCGACAACGACCCGGTATGGCTGAAACGCGCACTCGATTCCGGACCGGCTGGCATCATGGTCCCGGCCATCGGCACGGTGGATGCAGCACGCGCGGCGGTGACGGCCTGCCGCTATCCGCCCGAAGGCATTCGCGGCGTTGCCCATTCCATTGCCCGGGCATCTGGCTATGGCACCAACCTTACAGACTATCTGGAACGGGGACTGACAGATTTTCTGCTCATCGCCCAAATCGAGACCATGGAGGGGCTGGACAACGTTGAGGCCATTGCTGCCGTGGACGGAATCGATATGCTGTTCGTCGGCCCGATGGATCTTTCGGCCAGCGCTGGCTATTTCAACCAGCCCGACCATCCAGATATGGAGAATTTGCTGACCCGCATCGAGCAGGCGGCAAAGGCGCAGGGAAAATATCTTGGCGCACTGGCCACCCCCGGTCGCCCGGCCGAAGCCCTGTTTAAGCGCGGCTATCACTTCGTCCTCGATTCGGTCGATATCGCAATATTGCGGGATGCGGCGCTGG
>JABJES010000302.1 GCA_018663165.1 Rhodospirillaceae bacterium | reverse complement strand
TCTCTTGATGTTGTTGATTATGACGAAAAGGGCAGACTCCAGCTTAGCGGCAGAAGCCTGCCCAAAGCGGTGGTACGTGTCTATCTTGATAATGCCCTGATCGGCGACGCCACCACCGACGCTGCGGGGCGCTGGTCGATGACGCCGGGTAAGGCCGTGGCACCAGGTCTTTATTCCCTGCGTCTCGATCATGTGGGGCCGGACGGCAAGGTTGTGTCACGGATAGAATTGCCCTTTACCAGGGCCGAGATTACGGAAGAAATGAATTGGGAAGACCGGGTTGTCGTTCAGCCTGGGAACAGTCTGTGGCGTCTCGCCCGTCATGTTTACGGTAGCGGGTTTGAATATTCGGTTATCTATGAAGCAAACAGTGAGCAGATCCGAAATCCCGACCTGATTTATCCAGGTCAGATTTTCGCCCTGCCTTTGCCACAAACCAAACAGCCCTGAACTAAAGTTTTCCTGGAGAACCGGGCGTCGCCCTAAGGGGCACCTTGTTCCTGTCTTTGTTTCGGTCCTTGTTTCGGTCCTTGTTTCTGTGGCGTGTTTTCCGGTCATTCTACAGCATCGACAGAGCGGCTAATTTCCTATAAATCAGCATCTCAACCCATGAACCAAGGGATTTGATTGTGATTAACATCGTTCTTGTGCCGATTCATCCTGCTGGATGGCCTTTTATCGGTCTTTTTGCCGCTGTGGCTTTCGCTCTCTTTTTTGTCGCGGCGCCTTTGGGCTGGATCGGAATCGTGCTAACCGCCTGGTGCACTTACTTTTTTAGAAATCCCGCCAGGGTTACGCCCGAGGGCGACGGTTTTGTGATTGCGCCCGCCGACGGTGTTGTTTTGCCTTTAGGAATGGCACCGCCGCCGCCTGAACTTGAGATGGGGGATGAGCCGCTTCAACGCATCTGCATTTTCATGAATGTCTTCAACGTGCATGTTAACCGCATTCCCCTGAAGGGAACGATTGAACGTTTGGCCTATATTCCGGGACGTTTCTTTAATGCATCCTTGGACAAGGCGAGCAAATACAATGAACGCATGGCCGTGCGCTTGAAAACGTCGGCCGGTGATATTGCGGTTGTTCAGATTGCCGGTCTGGTCGCGCGACGGATTAAATGCGATCTCGTCGAGGGCCAGGAGGTTCAGGCCGGTGAGGTATTCGGCCTCATTCGCTTTGGCAGCCGGGTTGATGTCTATCTGCCGCCGGGTTTCTCGCCGCGAGTCCTGGCAGGACAGATTTCGATTGCCGGAGAGAGTATTATCGCCGATTCTGGCAAGCAGGAATAAAGCTGCCCAATCTTCCTGGAAAACAGGTTCATTTAGATCTGCCGGGCCTTCGTAATAAAGCTATATCGGGAGAAGTATGATGTTTCGGGCACGTCCAGTTCGCCTTAAAAGGCAGTCCATTAACAAATTAATTCCCAACATGCTGACCTTGATGGCGCTGTGTGCCGGGTTGTCCTCCATCCGTTTTGCTCTTCTTGAGCGCTGGGAATGGGCTGTGGCGGCGATTATTCTCGCGGCATTTCTTGATAATCTCGATGGCCGCATGGCCCGCCTTCTCAATGCAGGAACCCAGTTCGGCGTTGAGCTTGATTCCCTGTCTGATTTTCTTAGTTTCGGTATTGCTCCGGCGGTTGTCGTCTATCTCTGGTCCCTGCAAGACGTTGGTGGGTTTGGCTGGACAATCGTCCTGTTTTACAGTGTCTGTTGCGCTCTTCGTCTGGCCCGGTTTAACGCCGGCCAGGGCGAGGTTCTGCCGCCCTGGGGCTATAATTATTTCACCGGAGTTTCGGCGCCCGCCGGAGCAGGGCTGGTTCTTCTGCCGATGATGTTGACCTTTGAGACCGGGCTGGAGATATTTCGCCTTCCTGCCGTTGCCGGGGCTGTGATTATCTGTACGGCAGTTCTTTTGATCAGCAGTATTCCCACCTATTCCCTGAAACGGATTAAAATTCCTCAGAAATATGTCTTGCTGACCCTTCTTGGCGTCGGCTTGGTCGGGGCCATGCTGGTGAGCGAATTCTGGGCGACGTTTATCGGTATCGTCGTCGTCTATTTTGCCAGTCTTCCATTCAGTATCCGCTCCTTTACCTATCTGAAAAGAGAGGCGGAACGGATAAAGGGCCAGACCGGGGACGATACCTCGTCTTAGCTCCCTGTGGCGGGTGATGATGAACTGCAAATCAGGTGAGCAGGCTTAAAGGCTTCGATAATGCTTTCTGTCTGGTTTCTCTCAGGGCGCACTTTTCGGTGATTTTCCCCTACAGATATTAACCTTCCGATCCCATTGAATGACAGGTTCAAAATGGCCGGCATCCTATGCTGGCTGACTGTTAGAGCTTACACATAGAGGTATGCATTTTCTCATGTCTTTTCTGTGGATAAGCTCTAAAATTTGCTTTTTAATAGATATTTAAGCTAATTTATTGATGTTAGGAATAAGCAAGTAGCTCTAACCTCAGGATTCTAAGTCTGGAAGGCTATATTGGTTGTTAAAAATCATACTCTG
>JABJES010000083.1 GCA_018663165.1 Rhodospirillaceae bacterium | reverse complement strand
TTTCAGTCACACGGCGTCTCCGATCAACGAGTCGTGAGGAAAGCAAAAAGCATGTCGGCAATGATGATCGCCGTAATCGAAATCACAACCGCTCGGGTAGTGACCCGCCCAACACCCTCGGCCCCACCGGAAACCGATGAACCACTGACGACAGACACGAGTGCGATAAGAATGGCAAAGATCGCGATTTTCTCTATGCCATGCATAACGTCTTCGACCTTAAGGACTTCAATGATCTGATCTGTATAAGCCGCCATGCTGATGCCGAGCTCAAGGGACACATAAATGCCGGCGGCGAATATCCCCACGATGTCCGACCAGATAACCAACATCGGCAGCATAACCACCATGGCAATTAACGACGGGGCAACGAGGAAACGCACCGGGTTGATTCCCATCACACTGAGCGCATCAATTTCCTGATTAATTTTCATCGTCGAGAGACGCGCAGCCAGGGCCGAGCCCGACCGACCGGCAACAAGAATACCGGTAATAAGAGAAGAAAATTCACGGGTAACAGAAAGCGCTATACCGACGGTTACCTGCGATTCGGCGCCAAATGTTCTTAATGTGTAAATACCCTGAATAGCCAGCATGATACCGATGGTCGCCGCCAGGACAGTAACAATCGGAATGGCAAAAATGCCGATTTCCATCATCTGGGCAAAAACGGAATCAACCCGCACCGGCTGGTTGCGGCGCCAACCGGTTAATGTCCACATCACGCTTTCAAAAAAAAGAACGCCGGCATGGCCGACTTCATCGACTCCCTGAAGAGTCGAGCGACCGACCCTTTCGGTCAAAGTGGCGAGTTTTGCAAACACGCTTAGGACGCCTCCAGGCCAGCTTCGATGGTGTCGTGAATAGTGAAGACCTTGTTCAGCCGGGCTAGCTCAAGAACCCGCATTGCACCCACAGAAACGGAGACCAACGCAAAACCGGATTTAGTCTTTCTTGCCGCCTGATAAGCCTCAACCAGACTGGCAACCCCCGAACTGTCGATATAACCGACACCGGAAAGATCAACCAGAACGCTCTTCCCCTGCCCCACACATTCAAGAAGAACCTTGCGTGCCGTCGGTGCCTGTTCGAGATCAATATCTCCCGACAAGACGGCAATCAATACGTCCCCCTGTTCCCTGATTTCATGTTCCATTTTTATTCCTATCTCCCATAGCGGATAAATCCTCGATACTGCTAAAGCGAAACGGCATTGTTCCCCTCATCCGATTCGCTTTACCATTTTGAGCAAATTACCATCGCCCTCCAGCGGTGGTGTAAAAGTGGCTTCGTCCATCAGCTCAAAAATAAAATGCGTCCCAAGCCCGCCTGGACGAATGTCGTCCAGATCCCTTGGCTTTATCTTTTCTACATCGGCCAAGGGGGCAAAGTCGCGTAATTTAAGAACAACAGAATCCGCTGTACGGGCGAATTCAAGAATGATTTTTCCTTCCGGATCGCCGCAATAGGCGTGGCGAATGACGTTCTGGCATGCCTCATCAACAGCGATAACCAGGTCGCGTGACGAACTATCGCACAGACCACTCATTCTGGCAGCTTCCAAAACCAGGGTACGGACAAGCTTCAACCGATCCGGGCAGGCCGGAAAAGTCAGCTCAAAAATGACCTCAGCGTCATCATTCTGCAGGGGCACGGTGCTCAATTCCTAAAATAGTGATGTCGTCATGCAGTTTTTTCCTGTCTCCTGCGACGCGATCAACGATCATATCAAGGCGATCAGCCAGAGAGAGGTTTTTCAGTTCCTTAATCATCTCCGTAAAGCCTGTTGCGCCAAGCATTTTACCCCCATCAATGGGACTTTCGGTAACGCCATCGGTAAAAATATAAAGCTCCCCTCCTTTGAGGTTTATCTCGACTTCTGGAAATTCTGTTCCCGGCATTATACCAAGAGGTGGTTCCTCAGCCTCATAAGAAGTCACGTTTCCGTCGGCATCGATATATAGTGGCGGCTCATGCCCGGCATTCGCCATAATCAGCTTGCCGCTCTCACGATCATAAAGCCCCCCCACCATGGTGACAAACATACCGTGGGTCGCAGTTTCAAAAATTTCATTATTAATAACCGCGAGAAGCGCGCCAGGCTCTGGATTTGTCCGCCCAAGACACCTGTAAAGACTGGATGTTTTCGCCATCAGAAGCGAGGCGTTCATCCCCTTTCCGGAAACATCGCCAAGACAAAAGAAAATACGGCCATCTTCAAGGGTAAAAAAGTCATATAAATCGCCCGAAACACCACGGGCAGGCAGATTGATTCCGGCAACCGGATAAGGTGCGGGCTGGCGCTGGGGCAAAAGACCCCGCTGAATTTCAGCCGCAAGATCGAGCTCATGGCGGAGCCGCTCTTTCTCAACCAGTTCCAACGCCATACGGGCGTTGAGAAGGGCAAGTGCGGCAGAGCAGGCAAGAGCCTGAAGGATATGACGATCATTTTCATCAAAGAGACCATCGCCACCCTTTTTATTGATCACTTCAATGGCACCAAAGGGGCTGTCTTTGACGCTCATCGGGGCGCAGAGGATAGATCTGGTTGTAAAACCTGTTTTCTCGTCAACCTGACTCTTGAAATCGGGGTCCTGGCTGACATCGCGGATAATCTGGCAAAGATTATCCTGGACGCTGCGCCCGACAATGCCGTGATCTGAGGCAATACGCAGCCCACCTATATCCACCGGCCCCTCGCAGGTAATGCAGACGAGTTCCGTGTCGTCGTTTTCGAGAAGGAACAATGAAGCCGCCTCGGCACCGAGATAATGGGTAATGCGGACCAGAGCCTTGCCCAGAGTCTGATGAATATCCAGCGACGTGGAAAAGTCTCTCGCCATTTCGGCAAGAAGCTCAAGGGTGTCTCTATATTCGCCTCCCGAACGGGGGGCACCAAGATCATAAGCACTGTTCGATTCCATGGCCGGGACTATGCCTTATTTTCACTTTCAGGTAAATCACGTAACCATAGGAAACATAAAGAGAATCACAATTGACCACCGTCACAAAACTGTTCGAGGTCAGAAAACGCCACAAATGTATGTCACAGGGCTCAGATTGTGCCCTTACACAGGGGAATGTTAGAATAAGCCCCCTTCCCCGCAGATCAGGAGCCGCCCAGTGAAACAGTTGAACGCCCTTTTCCTTATTGCCGCTTTCGCTTTTTTCCAAACCGCTCCGCTCAAGGCAGAGCCAGCATCAAAAGGTATGCATCATTACGGCGCAAAAGAAGTTATTGCCGTCACCGGCAACGGCGAGGTTGAGGCCTCCCCCGATCAGGCAACGATTTCCGCCGGAATCGAAACCCATGCCCCGACAGCGCGGGCGGCGATGACGGAAAACAGCACTGCGATGAACAAGCTGATCAAGGCGCTCCGAATCAAGAAAATCGAGGACAAGGATATTCGCACCCGCACCATTAATTTGCAGCCGGTCTGGTCGCACCCCGGCGCCTCTGAGACGGGAGAGACCATTCCCCGCGTCACCGGTTATCGCGCCAGCAACGTGGTTACCATCACCTTGAACAAGATCGACAAGACGGCAGATGTGCTCGACGCCATTTCCACCATCGCCAACCGCATCGAGGGGATCAGCTTTACCGTCGCCGACCCCGCTCCTCTGCTCGACGAAGCGCGGGTGAAAGCGGTTGAAAACGCCGCCCATAAGGCCGCCCTTTACGCCAAGGCCGCCGGCGTTGAACTGGGGCCGGTGATCCGCATTTCCGAGGGTGGCAATGCCCAGCCTGTCCAGGAAAGCCGGATGATGATGCGCACTGCGGGGGCGGGAATTCCCGTTGCACCCGGCACCCAGACATTCAGCGCGTCGATCAACGTGACCTATGGAATAAAAAGCAAGAACTAGGGGCCCGGAGCCAAAAGCCCCGGCCATTCCGCCACCCAGCAACAGTTATGATCGAAACCCTCGATAATTGAAATTTGCACCGGAGTTGAGGACGGAAGACGGGCAAAGAAATTTTCCGAAAGGCGGCGCGGGGCGATCTTGTCCACCGCACCAAAGAAATACCGCTGAGGAAGATGGCCAAGGCTTGCCGCCACATCCACTGGATTAAGCGAACCGGTCAAAGGGGACACCTTGTGATGGGCCGTCCACGCATCATGGTCAAGAACCGGCGCAATCGTAACCAGGCGTGACACATCCCCCCGCCTGGCGGCGATCAGCACCGCCACAGTCCCGCCGCCGGAATAGCCGACAAGAGAAATGGTTTGCGCCCCTGTGCGCTGCTTGGCCTGATCGATAGCGCCATTAAGCGCCGCAATGACTTCACCACTATAACGACGAGCCGACCAATACACCGGATCACAGCCCCGGCCCCGGTTTTTACCCCCCCCATTGAGCACATACTGGCAAGGCCGCGCCAAATAAAGAATAAGAAAAGCTGGATCCTTCAGGGCCAGACGCAGGGCAACGGGGTCTCGAGGGGTAGGGTCGTCGGAAAGACGGTTGCGCGAGATCCAGGCCCGTCCATCACCCTCGATATAGACGACCAGTTCACTCGACGTTCTTGCCTCCCCCTTCAGCCAACCGGCCAGGGTGAATCTCTCGGTGGAGAATTCCTCACGCACCCAGCCTGCCTTGGCAGCCGATTCCAGCGCCACGACCCGCTTGCCGGGGCTCAAATCCAGAGCCGCGCAACCGGTGACAAAAACCGGCAATAGAAAAAGGGCCGCATGGAGATAATTCCGTGCGACCCTGTATTTCATATGGGAAGATCCGTGCTTAAAAGGCGTAGCGCAGATTGGCGTTAACGCCGGTGTTACTGAGCTGGCTGCGGCCAAAAGTATGGTTGACCGAGACATTGCCGGTGAACTCATCGGTGATGAAGAAATAGGCGCCACCGGTCATATTGACATCGGTGCGATCATCGGTCGGACGGCCAAAACCGGCCACCGTCGCCC
>JABJES010000194.1 GCA_018663165.1 Rhodospirillaceae bacterium | reverse complement strand
TTCCGTCGCTGTTCACAATCATTACAAGCGCCTCGACATGGGAATGAAGGCTGGCGACGTTGAGCTGTCCAAGTCGAACATACTCCTGATCGGCCCTACCGGTTGCGGCAAGACTCTGCTCGCCGAAACCCTGGCCCGTATCATCGATGTGCCCTTTACCATGGCCGATGCGACGACTCTGACCGAGGCTGGCTATGTTGGTGAAGACGTTGAAAATATCATTCTCAAGTTGCTTCAGGCTGCTGATTATAATGTTGAGCGGGCCCAGCGCGGTATCGTCTACATAGATGAAGTCGATAAGATTTCGCGCAAGTCCGACAACCCCTCGATTACCCGCGACGTTTCCGGTGAGGGGGTCCAACAGGCGCTTCTCAAGATCATGGAAGGCACGGTCGCCAGCGTCCCGCCCCAGGGTGGACGCAAGCATCCGCAGCAGGAATTCCTGCAGGTGGACACGACGAATATTCTGTTTATCTGTGGCGGTGCCTTTTCCGGCCTTGAGAAAATTATCTCGGCCCGCGGCAAGGGGTCATCAATCGGTTTCGGTGCCGATGTGAAAAACGAGGATGAACGACAGACCGGCGAAGTTCTGCTGGGGGTCGAACCCGAAGATCTGTTGCGCTTTGGCTTGATCCCGGAGTTCATCGGTCGTCTGCCGATTGTCGCCACCTTGGGCGACCTTGACGAGGCTGCCCTGGTCGAAATTCTCACCAAGCCGAAGAATGCGCTGGTCAAACAATATCAGCGTCTGTTCGATATCGAAGGGGTCAATCTCGACTTTTCCGAGGATGCTCTTGATGGCATTGCCGACAAGGCGCTGGCCCGCAAGACCGGGGCCCGTGGTCTGCGCTCGATCATGGAACATATCCTGCTCGATACGATGTTCGAACTTCCGGGCCTTTCCGGAGTTGAGGAAGTTGTCATCAATCGTGAGGTGATAGAGGGCCACGCCAAGCCCCTCTATATCTATACCGAGCATGCCGACGAGCTTGAATCCAGCGCCTGATCTTTTCGCGATTTCGATATATTATTTGTATCCGCGTTGAGCTGCCGCCTTATCCCCCGGCGGGGGTATGTTTTTGCCTTTAAACCACTTCGTCCCCTTGAATTTCTCTATCTAAACGCCACTTGAGAGTCTGTTAAGGCCTTGTGAAACGGTGGCTTGGCTCAGGTTAGCCCTCTTCGTTCGGCCCTTGTTGTGCCTCTGTGACGTTCACCACTTGACGCCAAGGGAGGGTATGGGATTATGGGCAAGGAAACATTCATTTCCTTGGCGTATATTCCACCCGGTTGCAGTCAGGCTCAGTTCTCTTCGTGCAGAGACAAAATCCTGGGATTAAGACAAAACTAATTAACAGAAAGAATCGCTAGATGTCCGATAATGAACTTGAGACCCCCGAACCGGTGAGCTCCGCCGTATATCCCGTTCTCCCGCTTCGGGACATTGTCGTTTTTCCGCATATGATCGTGCCTCTTTTCGTCGGTCGCGATAAATCTGTTCGCGCCCTTGAAGATGTTATGCGCGATGACAAACAGATCCTTCTGGTTGCCCAGAAAAATGCTGCTCAGGATGACCCGACCCCAGAGGACATCTATACCGTCGGTACTATCGGCACGGTTCTGCAATTGCTTAAATTACCCGATGGCACAGTAAAGGTATTGGTTGAGGGTGGTGAGCGCGCCAAGATTACCGACTATCGCGAGAACAAGGATTTCTTTCAGGCCTATGCCGAAATTCTGCCTGACGGTGTTGCTGACGATCAGGAGGTCGAAGCCTTATCGCGTACGGTAATTGGCCAGTTTGAACAGTATATAAAGCTCAACCGAAAGATCCCGCCAGAGGTGATGGTCTCGATCAACCAGATTGAGGACCCCTGCAAGCTCGCCGATACGGTGGCTTCGCATCTGGCCTTGAAGATTCCCGAAAAACAGGAGCTTCTTGAGACTGAATCGGTCACCGAACGTCTGGAAAAGGTCTTTTCCTATATGGAAGGTGAGATCGGCGTTCTGCAGGTGGAAAAGCGCATTCGTAACCGGGTCAAGCGCCAGATGGACAAGACTCAGCGCGAGTATTATCTCAATGAACAGATGAAGGCGATTCAGAAGGAACTCGGCGAGATCGACGAGGGTCGCGACGAGGTTTCAGAAATAGAAGAGCGCCTCAAGAAGACCAAACTGTCGAAGGAAGCCCTCGAAAAGACGACGACCGAGATTAAAAAGCTCAAGAACATGAGCCCGATGTCGGCCGAGGCGACGGTTGTGCGCAATTATCTCGACTGGATTCTTTCTATTCCCTGGCAAAAGCGCTCGCGGGCCAACCGCGACCTGAAAAAGGCGGTCAAGATTCTTGATGCCGACCATTTCGGTCTGGAAAAGGTCAAGGAACGGATCATCGAATATCTTGCCGTGCAATTGCGGATGAAAAAGATGAAGGGGCCGATCCTCTGCCTTGTCGGTCCGCCGGGTGTCGGCAAGACCTCGCTGGGAAAATCTCTGGCGCGTGCTACGGGACGGAATTTTGTCCGTATGTCGCTTGGCGGCGTGCGTGATGAGTCGGAAATACGCGGTCACCGACGTACTTATATAGGGTCAATGCCGGGCAAGGTTATCCAGGGCATGAAAAAGGCCAAATATTCCAACCCTCTATTCCTGCTTGATGAGGTGGACAAGCTTGGCGCTGACTGGCGCGGAGACCCGGCCTCGGCACTTCTGGAAGTTCTCGATCCTGAGCAGAACAGCTCTTTTAACGACCATTATCTAGAGGTTGATTACGATCTTTCAGATGTCATGTTCGTTACCACGGCCAATACCATGCGGATGCCCCAGCCGCTTCTTGATCGCATGGAGATCATCCGTATTTCCGGTTACACCGAGGATGAAAAGGTTGAGATCGCCAAGCGCCACCTGATCCCCAAACAGATCAAAAATCACGGTCTGAAAAAAGGTGAGTGGTCAATCTCCGACAGCGCCGTTCATGACATCGTTCGCTATTACACCCGCGAGGCCGGGGTGCGTAACCTGGAGCGCGAGATCGCCAACCTGACCCGCAAGGCGGTGAAGGAAGTGCTGATGTCGTCGAAGAAAAAAGTCACAGTCACATCGCGTAATCTCGCTAAATATGCCGGAGTTCGGCGCTTTAGCTACGGTGAAGTCGAAGAAGAGAGCCTGGTTGGCGTCACCACCGGGCTTGCCTGGACTGAAGTGGGTGGCGAATTACTCTGTATTGAGGCCGTTACGATGCCCGGTAAAGGGGCAATCTCCCATACTGGCACCCTTGGCGATGTGATGAAGGAATCGGTTCAGGCGGCGCGCAGTTTTGTCCGTTCCCGTTCGATTGCCTTTGGTATTAAGCCGACGATCTTTGAAAAACGCGATATTCATGTTCATGTACCCGAGGGGGCAACGCCCAAGGACGGCCCTTCGGCCGGGGTGGCCATGTGTACATCGATCGTTTCCGCCCTGACCGGTATTCCTGTGCATAAAGATGTCGCCATGACTGGCGAGATAACCCTGCGTGGTCGGGTTCTTCCTATCGGCGGCCTGAAGGAAAAACTTCTCGCAGCACTCAGGGGGGGAATCAAAACGGTCATTATTCCGAAAGAGAATGAAAAGGATCTGGCCGAGATTCCTGACAATGTAAAGAAGGGTATGGAGATTATTCCTGTATCGACTGTTGACGAGGTTTTGGAAAAAGCACTGGTCTCACCACTGGTTCCCATTGAGTGGACCGAGGAAGACCAGAAAGATGCTCTGGCTGAGGCTTCGAAGGATAAGGATCATGACAGCTTCGTAACCCACTGATCTGCTGTTGAAAAGGTCGCTACAGCTAATTTTTGTCAATTTAAGGGGGTAAAAAAAGCTGGGGAAAACCTTGTTTCCGTGATTGACGAATCTGTTTTTTCCCATCTAAACTCGCACCTCTTCACCGGGGAATACCTTATGGTGAAGCGGTCCAGTTCTAGACAAACCAGTTTAATGAACTTCTATTTTCATCCCGCACTTAAAAGAGGGGGGAGTACACAGTGAATAAAAATGATCTTGTTGCGTCTGTTGCATCTAGCGCAGATATTTCCAAAGCCGATGCTGCAAAAGCCGTTGATGCAACGCTTGATGCTATTACCACATCCATGAGCGGTGGCACCGAGGTGCGTCTTGTTGGATTCGGCACCTTCAGCGTGACAGACCGTCGCGCCTCTGAGGGCCGTAATCCCCGCACTGGCGAGAAAATTCAGATTCCCGCTTGTAAGGTTCCAAAGTTCAAGGCCGGTAAGGCTCTGAAGGATGCTGTGAACTAAGCACTGAATTTCGAGTTTTATATTCGCCCCTCCGGGGGCGTCGGGAGTGCCGGTCGTTGAAAAACGGCCGGCATTCTTTTATGGTTCCCCTTGATTTTGACCGGCAGGGTAGGCACGGTCCCGGTATTCATGATTGAGGGCGGTTAGCTCAGCTGGTAGAGCATCTCGTTTACATCGAGAGGGTCGGCGGTTCAAACCCGTCACCGCCCACCATGAAGATGGGTAAAACAGGACTCTAAAGTGGCCTTGAAGGCCCCCTTATTGCCGTAGAGGCGAGTTTTTCACGCCAACCGCTTGACAGCTTGAAGGGGGGGCCGTAGAAGAACGCCTCCTCAGTTGTTTCACCGTAATTTTTTGCGGTTCCAATGGGGGTGTAGCTCAGCTGGTTAGAGCGCCGGCCTGTCACGCCGGAGGCCGCGGGTTCGAGTCCCGTCACTCCCGCCATTTTCCCGATTAATCCAACCATCCCCATTTCCACAGGTCTGTCAAAACCCCTTGATGAATCAAGGGCTTTTTTAGTCTTTTTAATGCTGATCCGGCTTTCCTTCCGGGCAATCGCTTTCTATAATGCCTCTACAATATATGGGTGTGATATCCCCGACCTGAAGTGTATTTCGGGTTCGGTGGTATTTGCTCACATGGGTCGCAGTGGCTGCTGCTCATACCAGCCAGGGCCAGACAGGGATTTATTAGATTGACTAGCTTTCTCGCCGAATACCTGCCGATTCTTGTCTTCTTTTTTATCGCCTTTGGTTTGGCCGGATTTATCCTGCTTGCGTCCTGGATCATTGCTCCCCAGCATCCCGATACGGAAAAGCTTTCTCCCTATGAATGCGGGTTCGAACCTTTCGAAGACTCACGGGGCCGGTTTGATGTTCGTTTTTATCTCGTCGCCCTTCTCTTCATTATTTTTGATCTTGAGGTCGCCTTTCTTTTTCCCTGGGCCGTGGCGCTTGGCGACATCGGTCTTTTTGGATTTTGGTCGATGGTCTTTTTTCTCGGCGTCCTGACGATCGGGTTTATTTATGAATGGCGGAAGGGGGCTCTTGAATGGGAATAGATTCGACTTCTCGCCAAGGCCCCAAGGGTGTGCTTCTTCCCGGCACCGAACAGGATGTTCTTGTAAGCAGTATTACCGGTGAGTTGGCCGATAAAGGATTTATCGTCGCCAAGCTTGATAATCTGGTGAACTGGGCGCGTACCGGTTCTTTATGGCCTATGACCTTCGGTCTTGCCTGTTGCGCGGTTGAGATGATGCAGTCGGCGGCCAGCCGCTATGATTATGATCGCTTCGGCATTGTCTTTCGCCCGTCGCCGCGCCAGTCCGATGTCATGATTGTTGCCGGGACATTGACCAACAAGATGGCACCGGCCCTGCGCAAGGTTTACGACCAGATGGCCGAACCGCGTTGGGTTATCTCCATGGGCAGTTGCGCCAATGGTGGCGGCTATTATCACTATTCCTATTCTGTGGTGCGGGGGTGTGACCGGATTGTTCCGGTGGATATCTATGTTCCCGGTTGTCCGCCAACGGCCGAGGCGCTGCTCTACGGGGTTCTACAGTTACAGAAAAAAATCCGCCGTACCGGTTCGATCCTGCGTTGATATGGAACTGATCTGAGAATGGAACAGACCCTATACGATCTTGGTGAACATATTCACGGCGCTTTGCCAGATGAGGTGTTGTCTGTCCTTGATGAGGGCGGCGAACTGGTGCTGTACGTGAAAACGGAATCCATCGTCCGGGTTCTCAACTTTCTCCGTGATGACAGTGCTTGCCGATTCAAGGTATTGATCGATATCTGCGGCGTCGATTATCCAGAGCGGCCTAAGCGTTTCGAAGTTGTCTATCAGCTTCTCAGTATTGCCCAGAATCACCGGGTCCGGGTCAAGGTCGAAACCGACGAGTCGACACCAGTGCCCAGCGTCACCGGTATTCATTCCACCGCCGGTTGGTTCGAGCGCGAAGTCTGGGACATGTTTGGAATTATGTTCTCGGATCACCCTGATCTGCGCCGCATTCTCACCGATTACGGATTCGAAGGCTATCCCCTGCGTAAGGACTTTCCGCTGACAGGATTTGTCGAGTTGCGTTATGACGATGAGTTGAAGCGGGTTGTTTATGAGCCGGTCAAGCTGTCTCAGGAATATCGCAGTTTTGATTTTCTCAGCCCCTGGGAAGGCCTTCAGCATATCCTGCCCGGCGATGAAAAGGCCGACACGCCTGAGGAAAAAAGTTGATGGCTGAACGCCAGATCAAAAATTATTCTCTGAATTTCGGGCCTCAACACCCCGCCGCCCATGGCGTTTTGCGTCTGGTGCTGGAGATGGATGGCGAGATCGTTGATCGCGCCGATCCTCATATCGGACTGCTCCATCGAGGGACTGAAAAACTCATTGAGCACAAGACCTATCTTCAAGCGGTTCCCTATTTCGACAGGCTCGACTATGTGGCGCCGATGAGTCAGGAACACGCCTTTGCTTTGGCGGTGGAAAAGCTGCTCGGTATTACGGCGCCGCCCCGCGCGCAATATATCCGGGTTCTCTATGCTGAGATTTCCCGCATCCTCAACCATATTCTCAATATTACCACCTTTGCGCTGGATGTCGGGGCGATGACGCCGTTTCTGTGGTTGTTCGAGGAACGGGAAAAGATGATGGAGTTTTATGAGCGGGTGTCCGGCGCTCGTCTGCATGCCGCGTATTTCCGTCCCGGTGGTGTGCATCAGGATATGCCCGCCGGTCTGGCGGAGGACATTCTCACCTGGGCGGAAAAATTCCCTGATCATATCGACGACATGGAAACCCTTCTCACCGATAACCGCATTTTTCGCCAGCGCACCGTCGATATCGGCACGGTCACCGCAGCCCAGGCGTTGGACTGGGGTTTTTCCGGCCCCTGTCTGCGCGCTTCCGGTCTTCCCTGGGATTTGCGCAAGTCTCAGCCCTATGACGCCTACGAGGCAATGGATTTCGATATTCCCATCGGCAAGACCGGCGACTGTTTTGATCGCTATCTTGTGCGGGTTGAGGAAATGCGTCAGAGCCTGCGCATCATCAAACAATCGATTGTAGAGATGCCCGAAGGGCCGGTGCAAAGCGCAGAGGGCAAGGTCTCACCGCCCAAGCGCGCCGAGATGAAAAATTCGATGGAAGCGCTGATCCATCACTTCAAGCTCTATACCGAGGGCTATCATGTGCCAGCTGGTGAAACCTATACGGTGGTGGAGGCACCCAAGGGCGAGTTCGGTGTTTATCTGGTTGCCGACGGCACGAATAAACCTTATCGCTGCAAAATTCGCGCCCCCAGTTACGCTTTTCTTCAGGCGCTGGATTTTATGTCGAAGGGGCATATGCTGGCCGATGTGGTGGCCATTATCGGTAGCCTTGACGTCGTTTTTGGAGAGATTGACCGGTGAGTGCGGCAAATAAAAAAACAACCGGCGCAGGAGCTGGCCAGGGAGCGTCTGGAAACGGTGGTGCGGGTGCGCCCGATGGCTTTGAATTTAGTTCTGAGAACACGGCGGAAATTTCCCGCATTCTCGAACGCTATCCGGCCGACCATTGTGAAAGCGCGGTGATGCCGATACTCGATCTGGCACAACGCCAGATGGGCGGCTGGCTGTCCCAGGCTGCAATGGACCGGGTCGCCGGCATTCTCGGCATGGCACCGATCAGGGTTTACGAAGTTGCCGCCTTCTACACCATGTTCAACCTGGAGCCCGTGGGTCGTCATCATCTGCAGGTCTGCACGACGACGCCGTGCTGGCTGCG
>JABJES010000084.1 GCA_018663165.1 Rhodospirillaceae bacterium | reverse complement strand
CGACCTTCTTTTGTCGGATGAACAGCCGATTGAAGGGGTAGAAGATGCCTTGCGCAGCATGATGGATAAAAAGGCACTCAAGGTGGTGATCAAAAAAAGCCTTCGGCCAAGCTGACGGAAGAATCTTTTTCCCGGCCAGTCCGCCCTTAAAGCTTCGCCTCAATCGCTGCCCAGATTTTCGCCTCTAAGGTATTATCGCCGGTTAAATTGTCGAAGCGGTTAATCTCCTGCAGGCCGGTGAGCGAGGTAATTTAATCGTGCCTTAACTACCTACAAGCTCTAAAGCCGGTCATATCGAAATCTTGATATGGTGGCAGCAAAGGAAAAGTGCTTGTTCCTGTACACGCAGAGAGAATTTGTTCGTTGGTTAAATTCCACGAACCAATAAAAACAGCATTTCCAATATCAGCGTATTGGAAATTAGCCCTTGAAAGGTCCGAACCTGTAAGGTTTGTAGAAACGAGGTTTGCACCTTGAAAGCCTGTATTGGCGAGTATTGCGCCACGCAAATCAGATCCGAATAGGTTTGCGTTTGCAAAAAAAGCTCCTGATGCACGCATGTATTTCAGGTTACGAAACTTGAGATTAATTTGTTTAACCTTTGATAATTGAATCTTCATCTCGGATTCAGAAGCTGATTTATCCCAATTTTCGGGTCTTTTTGAAATTTCTGCTTGTTCTATTTCAAGGGCCGGATAAAAACCAAACAAGCTGAAACCTGCCTGAACAAGCTTTCTATGTAGCATGTCACTTTTGGGAACCACGAAATTGGTTGGAGTTCCATTAATGGCTCCGTCAGATATGACGATAGGAAGCGCCATGATTAAAAAAATTAAAATCACAGGAATAATGAGAGAAGGCTGATTTTTTAATGCCCTAATATTTATATCTGACTGCTTTTCTCCGTTCAAAGTTGAGCGGGCAGCCAGATAAAATGAGACACCAAGGATTGCGGCACAGACAAACAAAATTATGAGAATGATTGTTTCAAGCCAATCGTGAAGCGGCAAATGACGTAGCCAGAACCATGCAATCGTGCCCGGCACAAGACACCATGCCGACAAAATAGAAAGAGCCATTTCGATCCACCAGAAGACCGGGCGATTTGTTTTAAGTCTCGGCACATGGGCGTGCACGAGGCTCGTGAGCAGCCATGGATAGGCGCGTTCATCCAGCCTGCGGCCGTCGGGGAAGATCGCCGGCAGACTTGCCAGCCCTTCCCACATACGCTGGAGATACATGTGAAGATAGATATAAAGGGTCAACAGGATCGCCGGGGCGACAAGGAAAAACCCGGCAATCGGCACCTTGGTCTGGATAATCGGCAGGGGCGTTGAGGCGGAGTTGGTTAGAAGCGCGGCGTCCGTCGTTGTCGCGATGGTCAGCCAGGAATAGACGCAGCCGCCGACAACCGCGAGAAAGACATTACGAGCATGTTTAGAAATTTCCGTAACATGATTCAGGCCCTTGAATTCAGCGATATCCGGGGGAAGCTTCGCGTTGGTGAGGTCTGCGCCACCGAGTTGGCTTGATTGTAAGCCTTTGACATTAGAGAGTTTGGCGTCGGTCAAGTTTGTATCGTGGAGATCTGCATATCTGAGGAGTGTAAATACATCTTTTTTCTCTAAGGATTCCAGGTCGGCTCCTACAAGGCTCGCCCCCCGAAGATTGGCCCACTTTAAGCTTGCTCCCTGAAGCAGAGCCGCATCAAGTTTAGCTTTAATAAGCCAGGCCTTTTTAAGATCAGCCTTAATAAAATTGGCGTTGCCCAAGTTGGAGCCCTGAAGGTTAGCCTCTTGAAGGTCGGCCAATGGAAGCATGGCCCTTTCGAGATTAGCTTCTTCAAGATTGGCACCCTGAAGGTTGGCCCCTTGAAGATTGGCCCCTTGAAGATTGGCCTCTTGAAGATCGGCCCCTTGAAGGTCAGTCTCTTGAAGGCTGGCCTCCTGAAGGCTGGCATTTTTGAGGTTGGCGCGCTCGCCTTCCTTTCCGTCGGTTCGGAGCCATTGTAGGTGGGCACGAAGAATCCGCTTAAGGTCTTCAGCATCCATTCTATCGGTGGTGTCGTCGTTCATAGCCGGGCCTCAATCGCCGCCCAGATTTTCGCCTCTAAGGTATTGTCGCCGGTCAAGCCGTCGAAGCGGTTGATCTCCTGCAGGCCGGTCGGTGAGGTGACGTTGATCTCGGTGAGGTAGTCGCCGATGACGTCGATGCCGGCAAAAACCAATCCTCTTTCTTTAAGCGCCGGGCCGATGGCCGCACAGATTTCATGCTCTCGCCTGGTCAGCTCGGATCGCTCGGCCGTTGCGCCCGCGTGAAGGTTGGCCCGTGCTTCGCCGATCGCTGGAATGCGCGCCACGCCGCCCGCCGGTTCGCCGTCGATGAGGATGATGCGTTTGTCGCCCTGGCGGATTTCGGGCAGATAGCGTTGGGCGATGATCGGCTCGCGGTTATCTTGGGTAAACATTTCCAGTAACGCTGAAAAATTTTCGTCCGCGGGCGGCAGATGAAAAACCCCGGCCCCGCCATTGCCGAACAGGGGTTTAAGAATAATATCCCGGTGGGTGGCGCGAAACGCGGTGATCATTTCCGTGTCGCCGGAGATCAGGGTTTCGGGCATCAGATCGGCAAAGCGGGTGACGAATATTTTTTCCGGCGCATTGCGCACATGGACCGGATCGTTGACCACTAAAGTGCCGGGATGGATATGCTCCAACATGTGGGTGGCGGTGATATAGGCCATGTCAAAGGGTGGGTCCTGACGCATTAAGATGACGTCGAGCTCGCCGAGGTCGCGGGCTTCTGATGCGCCGAGATCGAAATGATTGCCCTTCTCGCGTCGGAAGGTAAGCGGCCGCAGGCGGGCGACAACACGGTCCTCGCAAAACGACATATCTTTGGGCAAATAGTGAAAAAGTTCATGGCCCCGCCGCTGTGCCTCAAGGCCGAGAACAAAACTGCTGTCGGCGTCAATGTCGATGGTCTCGACCGGGTCCATCTGCAGAGCGACTTTGAGGGACGGCATGGGGCGGAATCCTTAAGTGAGGGAGGCCGGGTAAATCTTACATCAGGTGCCGGGAATCGGCGTGCCTTTGATGCGGACGTGACTGATAACGTTTTTTACATACTTGATGTTGCGGGCATAGCGGATTACCCGATCAAGCTCTGCCGGGTCCTGGGCGATACCCATCAGATAGATAACGCCATTCACCGTCTCGATACTGTAATTGATTGCCAGCACGTGCGTGTCGAAGGTGATTTTGGCACGCAGTTGACCGGTGATCCAGCTGTCCTGGGCAAAGTCGGCAACGCCGCCCTCGTTTGTGACCTGGATCTCGTTGATCATCTGACGCACGCCATCCGCCTGCCAGGCGAGGCGAACCGCATCGAGGCGGACCTGGGGATTACTTACCGTGCCGGTGAGAAGCACTCGGCCTTCGTGAACATCGGCGCTGGTTTCGACAAACAAATCAGGACTGAAATTAATCCAGTTCTTGGCAATTTCGGTATTGATGGTGGTGTCCTTAATGGCACCGCCGAGCCCACGTTCCTGAGAGGCAGCGACACCGGCGGTGGCGCCTGCGCCGACGGCGAGGGAACATCCGGCAAGGGGGGCGAGGGTGATCAGCAAAAGAATGCCCGTTCCCGTCGCGATTCTATATCCGCGCCGGAATGGTTCTGTTTTTGTCATTGTCTGGAAAGGTTCACCCACGGGAGATTTCTCTTTAATCGTTTCTGGGAAAGTTGCAGGGGGAGCCGTGCATTATGTCTAACTCCATCCCTCGCGCCAAGCATCACAAATATGATGGGGCGGATGCTTAGGCGTCACCAGTATGGCATCAAAACGCAGATCGCATGAACAAAGGTCCGGGTTGGCGGCAAGAAATGCCTTTGCTGCATTGAAAACCCGCTGGCGCTGGCGCTGTGTTATGGCGTTGGCGGCGGTCTCATAATTGCTTCGCGCCTTAACCTCGATAAAGGCCAGCACGCGCCCTCGCCGGGCAATGATATCAATCTCGCCCGATGAACAGCGCCAGTTTTTCTCCAGGATGCGATAGCCCTTCAAGCGCAGCCACAAGCGGCTGAGTTTTTCAGCTCCGCGTCCTTTTGCCCACGCATCGCGTCCTCTGTCGGTTCGTAATCCGGCCATGGCGGGGGGCTTAGCCCTGCTTGCCGGAAAGGGCAAGGGCGCGGGCATAAACATCGCGTTTGGGGCGACCGCTGGCCTTGGCCACCGCTTCGGCGGCGTCACGCAAGGAAAGGTTTTCCATCGCCTGGATGAGGAGGCGGTCGGTTTCATCTTCTCCAGTCTCGGCGATTGCATCGGGCGGGGCGACGACGATGACGACCTCGCCTTTTGGCGGGCCCTGGGTTTCAAAATGGGTGGCCAGTTCATCAAGGGGGGCGCGCCGCACTTCTTCATAAAGCTTGGTGATCTCGCGGGCCATTGCCGCCTCGCGAGGACCAAACACGGCCATCATGTCACTTAAGGAACTGGCCAACCGTTTTGCCGATTCAAAGAAAATCAATGTGGCGGGAATAGCGGTCAGCTCTGCCAGCCATTTTTTCCGCGCTGATTTTTTAGACGGTGGGAACCCGGCAAAAAGAAAACGATCTGTCGGCAGACCGGAAAGAGCAAGCGCGGCAAGTGGTGCTGAGGGCCCTGGCAAAATCGTGAAAGGAATATTGTCCTCGATACAGGCTTTGGTGAGACGGTATCCGGGATCGGAGATCAGCGGCGTGCCGGCATCCGTGACCAGCGCCACAACATCGCCATTTTTCAGACGCTCAATGATCATTGGCCGCACCCGTGCTGCGTTGTGTTCGTGATAGGCCAGTGTTGGTGTGGAAATGTCGTGGCGGATGAGCAGCTTTTTCGTCACCCTGGTATCTTCGCAGATAATAATATCGGCCGCCGTCAGCACATCAAGCGCCCGGAGCGTAATATCGGCCATATTGCCGATCGGGGTGGCCACAAGATAGAGCCCAGGATCGGGGCGCGACGGTTTACTTCCCCCTCCCGCCCGACTAGGCTCAAAACAGTTTTTAGAAGGTTTTTTAGCGCCCTGTTTTGCGCCAGTTTTGTTTTTATCACTTTTTATTCCGGACACTTGGTCTTGCCTCACTTTCCAAGAATTTTATCTTTGCCACCCCATTATGGCCCCGGCTGTGGTCCGGGATGTGGCCCCAGTCGGGCAATAAAAACCAGCCTTTGGTCCTCGCCGCTTTTTGCGATCATCTGCCTGCTGGTTTCGGGGTGCGTCACTGAAAGCCTACCGGACATGTTCGGTGATGGGCAAGAGACTGTGGCGCCCCAGGCCGCCGGCGTGCCCAAGCCGCCGCCCCTGCCTCCATCACGCCAACCTGCACCGCCTCAGGGAAAGCAGGAAACGGCCGCTCTACCTCAAAAATCCGGGGCGGTGGAAAATGCGCCCCTGGCAGAGCCATTGGCTGTTCCCGCCCCTCAAGCGGCAAAGAAAGCGCCAGCCGAAGGCCTGGAACCAATGCCGGATGAAGATACCTCTGAGATTGAAGAGGTTCTCCTGCCTCCTGATCTGGAAGAAAAACCCGCCACCGGCAGCACCCTCCGCCTCATTCCTCCCCCCGGTGTTTATGCTGAAATTCGCATTGCCCTTTTGCTGCCGCTTACCGGGCCTCATGCAGCACTTGGCGCCTCGATGCAGCATGCGGCCGAGATGGCGTTGTTCGATATTGCCGAAAAAGATTTTTCGCTTATGCCCTATGACACCAAGGGTACTGATGCGGGTGCACGGGCGGCGGCGATCAAAGCGGTTGAAGATGGTGTGGAATTAATTCTAGGCCCGGTCTTTGCCGCTTCTGTAGCGGCTGTGGCGCCAGAGGCCCGGAGGGCGGGCGTGCCTGTCGTCGGCTTTTCCACCGATCGCTCGGTCGCCGGTAACGGGGTTTTTCTTCTCGGGTTTTTGCCTAAGGACGAGATTGATCGGATCGTCGGCTTTGCCCGTTCTCGTGGACATCAGAGATTTGCCGCCCTGGTTCCCAACAATGCCTATGGCACCCGGATTGTCGAGGCCCTGGGCGTGGCGGTGGGACGCTACGGCGGGGCGGTGGTGCGGGTGGCGCGATACAATGCCCGGGTGGCGGATATTTCCGATGTCGTCCGCCGCCTTGCAAATTACGCAGAGCGAAAAGAACGGCTTGAAGCACAGCGTCGTATGCTCACCGCCAGGGACGATGAAGCATCTCGCCTGGCGCTTAAACGGCTGGAGCGGTACGAGACTCTGGGCGATCTGCCCTTTGATGCGATTCTTCTGCCCGAAGGCGGCGACCGGCTGAAATCGATGGCACCGCTTTTGCCTTTTTACGATATTGATCCGGTTAAAATCCGCCTGCTTGGCACCAGCCAGTGGGACGATCCATCCCTGGGTACAGAGCCCGCCCTTGTCGGCGGTTGGTTTGCCGCTTCACCACCGAAAAAGCGGGATGATTTCATTGAGCGGTATAAACAGATTTACGGCACGCCGCCTTTGCGTCTTGCCACTCTGGCCTATGACGCGACGGCGCTGGCGGCAGTTCTTTCGCGCTCGGAAGGCGGGGCTGATTTTTCGATATCCGCCCTTACCGCGCCTAACGGCTTTGATGGGATCGATGGCATTTTCAGGCTCGATGAAAGTGGTCTTGCTGAACGGGGCCTGTCGGTTCTCCAGATGGAGCGCAACCGGGTCCGGGTCTTGAGTCCGGCGCTCACAATCTTTCCGGGAAACTGAGTCGTTTTATCCCACCAACTCGCCGAGAACTGTATTGAGGCAGAGGCGCCCCTGATCGGTGGTGCGTAGTCCCGCCTTATCGAAAATCAGAAAACCGCCTGTGGTCAGGCGCTCAAGGCGGCGATCATCAAGCGCTGCTTTGAGGGTCAGGCCGGTGAGGCTGCAAAAATGCGTCGCCTCAATCCCGTCTGTCAGGCGCAGTCCGGTGAGCAAAAGCTCATGGAGTGTTTCTTCTTTTGACAGGGACGTTTCCGGCACGCCGCCATGGCCGCGCTCTTCTACCTGGGCAAGCCAGTTGGCAGGGTTTGAAATCTGGAGGGTCGCCAGTCGCGCCTTTTGGCCGGTCAGCCTGCCATGGGCACCGGGACCGATGCCCATATAATCACCGCCGCGCCAGATGTCGAGATTATGGCGGGCCTCAAAGCCGGGCCGGGCATGGTTGGAAATTTCATAGGCCGGTAGCCCGGCGAGCGCCGTCATCTCAAGGGTCATCTCATAAAGGTCGGCGGCACTATTTTCGCCTGGAAGGCCGAGACCGATATCGCGATCTCTCGTATAAAACGGTGTCCCTTTTTCAATCGTGAGCTGGTAGAGGGACAGATGATCGGTGGCTAAATCAAGGGCCTGGGAGAGCTCGCCGCGCCACCCTTTGATGGTTTCATCCGGGCGTCCATAAATCAGATCAAACGAAATTCTGGGAAAGATGCGCTTTGCGGTTTCCAGCGCCTTGAGCGCTTCTGCTGCAGAGTGTTCCCGGCCAAGAAATTTGAGCGCCGCATCATCAAGGGACTGGATGCCCAGCGACGCCCGGTTTACCCCGGCGGCAAAAAAATCAGTCAGCCGTCCGGCCTCGACTGAGGTTGGGTTGGCCTCCAGGGTGATTTCTATATTGGCATCAATTTTCCAGTGATCGCCCGCGCGCTCGATAAGTGCGGCAACGGTTGCCGGGTCGATCAGGGACGGTGTGCCGCCGCCAAAGAAAATACTGGTCAGATATTTTTCTCCCGCGCCTGTTTCCTCTCTTATCGCGAAATGGTCAAGGGCGGTTAAAAGAGCGCGGCGCCAGGCTGGGTGGTCGATGGTGTCGGCCACATGGCTGTTGAAATCACAATAAGGACATTTGGCGAGGCAAAAGGGCCAGTGGACGTAAAGGGAAATACCGGAAGAGTGCGACCTCATGAACGCGGATCAAAACAGTTGGCAACCAGCTTTCTGAAGGCGTCGGCGCGGTGGGAAATGGCGTGCTTTTCTGCCCCCTCCATTTCGCCAAAGGTTATGTTATGGCCCTTGGGTATAAAAACCGGATCATAGCCAAAGCCCTTATCGCCTCGGGGCGGCCAGACCAATTTGCCCTCAACCACGCCTTCAAATGTTTCGGCAGCTTTCGTTCCGTCCGCCGCATCATCCGGCCAGGCCAGGGCCAGGGAACAGATGAAGCGGGCCGCGCGCGACGGGGTGTCGAGCTTTGATAGTTCATCCTCGATGCGCCTCATGGCGAGGTTGAAATCTTTGTCCGGCCCCGCCCAGCGGGCCGAATAAATACCGGGCTGGCCGTCAAGCGCCTTTACCTCAAGGCCGGAATCATCGGCCAGGGCGGGCAGGCCACTGACGCTCGCGGCCGCGCGCGCCTTGAGCAGGGCGTTTTCGGTAAAGGTGGCACCGGTTTCCTCGGGCTCGGCCAGGCCTTTTTCGGCGGCTGAGATAACCTCAACCTCAAAGGGTGCAAGCAGGGCCGCAATCTCGCGCACCTTGCCCGGATTGTGGCTGGCAATCAGCAGTGTTTTTTCTTCAAAACGCCGGGCCATGGGGCTACCTTTAAAAATATTCAGGCGCTTTCAATCGCCTTTTTCTGCAAGTCGATGAGCTCGCGCACACCTTTACCGGCCAGAGCCAGCATTTCGTGAAACAAGGCCTCATCAAAAGGATCGGCTTCTGCCGTCGCCTGTACCTCGACGATGCCGCCGCCGGCGGAGAGGACAAAATTGGCGTCGGCTTCGGCTGATGAGTCTTCGGCGTAATCGAGATCAAGCACCGGCACTCCATTAACGATGCCACAGGAAATGGCGGCAACTTCGCCGATCAGTGGCGAGGCGGTAATCAGGCCACTTTTCTGTACCTTGTTGAAGGCCAGCGCTAGGGCGACATAGCCCCCGGTGATGGCTGCTGTGCGGGTGCCGCCATCGGCCTGGAGGACGTCGCAGTCAATGCGCACCTGAAGCTCGCCCATGGTGGTCAGGTTTGTCACCGCGCGCAGGGAGCGCCCGATCAGACGCTGAATTTCCTGGGTGCGGCCGGATTGTTTGCCCCGTGCCGCCTCACGGTCGGTGCGGGTGTTGGTCGAGCGCGGCAGCATGCCGTATTCCGCTGTTACCCAGCCCTTTCCGGTATTCCGCAGCCAGGGCGGCACCCGCTCTTCGACGCTGGCGGTGCACAGCACATGGGTATCGCCGAAACGGGCAAGACAGGAGCCCTCGGCATGTTTGCTAAAGCCGGTCTCAAGGCTCACATTGCGCATGGCGTCGTTGGCGCGTCCGGAAGGTCGCATGAAAATTCCTCTCTTTTGCGGCCCTCTGGGCCGGGTTCTTGTCATTACGTCTGTCTGAAATCAGGTGCCGGCAAGCTAGCCCGATGGCAAGGCTAAATCCACCCCGGATCGCAACAATTACAGACAGGGCCAGGAAACGCCTGTTTCCTTAGCGGTTGACGCCTGCCCCCTGCCTCATTACATGACCCCATCGGACGGCGCGTTAAAGGGTGCTGGTTTGCGGCTTGCAGGCTGCCAGCGATTGGTCGATTGGTTTTGTGCTAGGATGCGGGTTACCGCTGAAAACGGTTAAACGGAGAAAAGTTTGGACAAGTCCAGTCTTGGCGGAAAATTGCTGGTGAGCGAGTTGAGCGAACGCTCGCGCGAGGTTTTCCGTCTTATCGTCGAAGGTTATATGGAGACTGGCGAACCGGTGGGGTCGCGGACCCTGGCGCGTGCCCTGGCTGGTGATCTGTCCCCGGCGACGATTCGTAACGTGATGGCCGACCTTCAGGACGCGGGGCTTTTGTTTTCGCCCCATACCTCGGCGGGCCGTCTGCCGACAGAAGCCGGGATGCAGCTTTTTGTCGATGGGCTGATGGAATTCGGTCCACTATCGAAACAGGAATGCACAGCGATCGAGACTCGCTGTGAGGCTTCGGGCAACAGCGTTTCAGAGCTGTTTGCAGAGGCGTCAGAGATGCTTTCGGGCCTTTCGCGCTGTGCTGGCATGGTGATGGCGCCGAAAACCGAGAGCCCGTTAAAGCATATCGAATTCGTTCAGCTCGGCCCCCGCCGGGCGCTTGTCGTGATGGTCACCGAAAGCGGCCTGGTCGAAAACCGGGTGATCGAGGTGCCTCTGGGGATGATCCCCTCAAGCCTTATTGAGGCGGGGAACTTTCTTAATGCGCGGCTTGTCGGCAAAACCCTGCCCGATACCCGCGATGAAATTATGTCCGAAATTGAGGCCCACCGTGTCGAGCTCGATGAAATGACAACCCAGGTGGTCGAGGCCGGGATTGCCGAGCGCGGCGGCGAAACCTCCGGCCAAACCCTGATCGTCAGGGGTCAGGCCAATTTGCTTGAGGATGTGCAGGCGCTTGAGGATCTCGAACATATCCGTCGTCTGATGACGGCGCTGGAAACCCGCGAAGGGTTGGTCGGGCTTCTTGAGGCCGCCGATACCGCCGAGGGGGTACAGATTTTTATTGGCGCCGAAAACCAGCTTTTCGGCCTTTCGGGCTGTTCGATGATCGTCGCCCCTTTTCGTACCGAACAGCGTAAAATCGTCGGGGCCGTTGGTGTTGTCGGCCCAACCCGAATTAATTATGCGCGTATAATTCCCATGGTCGATTACACGGCGAAGATCGTCGGTCGGCTGATTAGCTAACGATCAAGAACAAGGAAGAAGAATGAACGAAGACGAAAAGAACCAGGAAGAGATGCCGGAAAACGCCAACCCGGACGCCGGCGAGGACGGGGTGGAAGAGCCTATAGCCGATGATCACGCCCTTGACGCCACCGAAGATGAGCCGGAGGCCGAGGTCGACGCGGATGACGCAGATGACGATCCCGAAAGCCAGATCGCCGCGTTGAAGGACGAGTTGTTGCGGGCCAGGGCCGAGATGCAGAATTTGCGCGCCCGTCACGACCGGGAGCTCGAAGACAAGTTGAAATACGCCCCGGCTGGTCTCGCCCGCGATGTCCTGAGCGTCGGTGATAATATGCGCCGGACGCTGGAGAGCCTGCCTGAAGCAGCGCGCAGTGAGAACGAGCTTTTGGAGGCTCTGGCCGCCGGGGTTGAGGCGACCGAGCGTGAGTTGCTGCGGGCTTTTGAGGCCCACCAGATTAAAAAGCTTGAGCCCTTGGGCGAAAAGTTTGACCCAAAATTCCATCAGGCCATGTTTGAGGTTCCCGACAGCGGCCAGCCGGCGGGCACCGTGGTTCAGGTGATGCAGGCGGGTTATGTCCTGCGTGACCGCCTGTTGCGTCCGGCGATGGTCGGGGTGGCCAAGGGCGAGCCGGAAAAAATTGACACGGAAGCCTGAAGTCTAAATTTATTCCGCATTCGGAATGTTATTGCGTCCCCAGGGTCCCAAACGGGGTTTTACTTAAGCCATGATCCGGGCCATGGGCCGGGCTTTGGCGAGGTTTTGGGGGGCTGTGGCCCATTCCCGGCGCTTTCCAGCTTTTGGCGGTGTTTTTAAGGGCTTACAGGCCATAATCCTACCCGGTATGGCCGCTTAAAAGGGCCTAAAAGGTTGGCGGCGAACAGGCGCTGACCACCTCACAGAGGTCCGGGCCGATGTTGCGAAAGCGGTGCGGCGTCGTGCTGTCGAAATAATAGGCGTCGCCGGGGCCGATGATTTTTTTTGTCTCGCCAACGGTCACCTCAAGGTGGCCCCGAATGACGACGCCCCCTTCCTGGCCTTCATGGGTCAACGGCACGCGACCGGAATCGGCCCCCGGCTGGTAATGTTCGTGCAGGACCTGCACCGTTTTGTCGGGCCGCTCGGCCGCCACCAGCCGGTAGGAAATTGGGTCGGCGCCGATCTCGACCAGGGCCTCGGCGGGGTAAAAGGCGGTGTCCCGCCGGTCCAGTTTAAAGCTGAAAAAAGTACCCAGATCCATGGGAATGCCAGACAGGACGCGCTTTAAAGCGCCGACCGAGGGGTTCACCTTTCCCGATTCAATAAGCGAGATGGTGGCGTTGGTTATGCCGGAACGCCGGGCCAGCTCGCGCTGCGACAAGCCCAGATTGCGGCGTATTTCGCGCAGTCTTTCCATCACATCCTTGTCCATGGTCGTCTGCTCCTGTTTCGGGTGTTAAATATCATAAACATAATGGAGCAACAATTGTTTATAATCAATAGGATAGATTATAAAAGAAATAGACTTGTCACGTTTTATTTAACAAACTAAGACTCATATCAACGCGCCCCGATGCCTGTAAAACCTCTAAATCCGCCAAACGGAAAGGAAAGCCGATGCCTCTGGTTAATATCTATCTTTTGAAAGGCAAGCCCGCCGCTTACGTTAAGGCGGTGGCTGATGGGGTCAATTCGGCGGTCATCGAAACCATGGGCTTTCCCGCCGATGACCGTTATCAGATCATTCACGAGGTCGCGTCCGAGCGGCTTGAATATCAGGGTCGCACCGGCGACCGGGTGATGATGTCCCTGATCATGCGGGGCGGTCGTCCGGATGCGGCGAAAAAGGCCTTTTACAGGAAAGTGGCCGAGAATTTAGGGCGCGATCCGGGGATTGACGCGGCCAATATCCTGATCACGATCACCGAGAACAGCGACATTGACTGGTCGTTCCGGGACGGCGAGGCCCAGTTCGTTCCTTGAGTTTTTCTGTGAGTTTTTTCTGCGAGTTTTTTCTGCCGACCCTGAAAAGGCGCCGCCTAATCGGGCCACCAATCAGCAACCCATATTCACAATCCCGATAAAGGGACAGGAGACCATGTCTATGATCAAGACTTTAACCACCGCATTTTTCTTCATCGTTCTTGCCTTTTCCCCGAGCATTGCGGCAGAAATTTCTGAAAAGACCGTTGCCGGGCTCAACGCGCAATGGAATGCCGCCTTTAATTCCGGTGACGCGGAGACGCTGGCCAGCCTCTATGCCGAGGACGGTCAGGTCGTGCCTTCCGGCAGCAGTGCCGTCACCGGCAGCGAACAAATCCGCGTCTTTTTCCAGGCAGGAATGGACAATGGATTGTACGACCATCAGATCGAGGTTCTGCAGGTGCGCCGCGAGGGAGATCTGCTGATTCAGACCTCGCTCTGGTCCGCCAAGGCCCCGGCGGATGGAGAGATCAAGGCCTTCTCGGGCAATCTGGTCGCCATTCACAAGCTCACCGACGACGGGTCATGGAAAATGATCCAGCACACCTGGAACTGAGCATTGGGGGCGGGAAAACTGTCGCCGCGTAAAGGAGGGGCTTGATTGCCGGGCCTGCCCGGTTCATGCTTTTTCAAGGGTGAGGATTCTTTTCTTTCGCCCGCCCGCCCCCTCGCCGTTCCTCTTCGCCTAAGGGTGTTTGCCGTACATGCTCAGACTAAAGCGCATCGCCATCGACACCTATCATGAGAACGTCGCCTATCTGGGGCGTAATTGTACCGATTACCGGGCCGAATCCTTTCAGGCTCTGGCGAAGATCGAGATTACTCCCAATCACGACCATGGGCGGCGCAAGGCGGGGGACGGACAGGCAAAAAAGATTTTTGCCGTTCTTAATATCATCGACGATGACCGTTTGCTGGGGCCTGAGGAGCTGGGGCTTTCCGAACAGGCTTTTACCCTGCTTGATCTGGCCGAGGGCCACGAGGTGGATATTGCCCAGGCAACACCAGCGGCCAGTCTTGATGCGGTGCGTAAAAAAATTCGCGGTGAAACCCTGACCGGTGATGAAATCCGGGCGGTCATCAGTGATATCGCTGCCAAACGCTATTCGAAGATGGAAATTGCCGCCTTTCTCATTTCTTCGGCGAGCTTTCTCTCTACTGCCGAGGTGTTGAGCCTGACCCGGGCCATGGCCGGGGTCGGCACCAGGCTTGAATGGGATCTGCCGGTGGTGGTCGACAAGCATTGTGTCGGCGGCATTCCCGGCAACCGCACCTCGATGATTGTCGTCCCCATCGTTGCCGCCTATGGCCTGACGATTCCCAAAACCTCGTCGCGGGCGATTACCTCACCGGCGGGCACCGCCGATACCATGGAAGTGCTGGCCAGGGTTGATCTGTTATTTGATGAAATGCGCGATATTGTCACCCGGGAAAAGGGGTGTCTGGTCTGGGGCGGCCATGTGGATCTGTCCCCTGCCGACGACATTCTGATCTCGGTGGAACGGCCGCTGGGCATCGATACCCGCGAACAGATGGTGGCGTCGATTATGTCGAAAAAAATAGCCGCCGGATCGACCCATCTGGTGATCGATATTCCGATCGGCCCCTCGGCCAAGGTGCGCAGCCACGATGAGGCCATCCGCCTGCGCAAATTGTTTGAATTCGTCGGCGACGAAATCGGGCTCAATCTGAAGGTCGTTATTACTGACGGCACCCAGCCCATTGGTCGCGGTATCGGTCCGGTTCTCGAGGCCCGCGATGTGATGAAGGTGTTGCGCTGTGATCCAGATATGCCGATTGATCTGCGCGAAAAATCATTATTACTGGCCGGGCATATTCTCGAGTTTGATCCCGGTCTGCGCGGCGGCCAGGGGTTTGAGCGGGCTCGCGCCATTCTCGAATCCGGTGAGGCGCTGAGCACCATGAACCGTATCATCGACGCCCAGGGCCGGGTTGAGAAGGAAACCCCGCTGGGTGAGCTGACGGTGGAAATTCTGGCCGATGGGGACGGTTATGTCACCGCCATTGATTGCTATCGCCTGGCGCGGATTGCGCGGCTCGCCGGTGCACCGATGGATAAAGGGGCGGGGATTGAGCTGATCGTCAAGATCGGTGACAAGATAGAGCGCGGCAGTCCGCTCTATCGGATTTACGCGACGGCACCGACGGAATTTCGTTACGCTTGCGATATGGCATCCGAGAATAATGGCTACGGTATCGGCGATAGCCCGCCGCCAGCAGGCTGGCCGGACAAGGCGAGATGACCGGGTCTGGCCCTGTTGCGGAAGTTGCTTTTTGCGGCTTTGACGATAGCGCGGCGCAAGCCGGGGCCCTTGTGGCCGCCTGGGGCGGGGCCTTGGAAACATTTCATATGGTCGAAACCCATCGCTTTCCCGACCAGGAAGTAAGGGTCCGTCTCGATCTTGAAGGCCGTCGGTATAAGAGGGCGGTGATTTGTCGTTCTCTCGACCAGCCGGATTCCAAGTTGATTGAAATATTGTTCGCCAGTGCGGCGCTGCGCGATCAGGGGGTGGAAAAAATCGCCCTGGTCGCGCCCTATCTCGCCTATATGCGCCAGGACACGGCCTTTCGTTCCGGTGAGGCCGTGAGCCAGAAGGTTCTGGCGGGGCTTCTTGAGGGGGCCTTTGACGGGCTGATTACAGTTGATCCTCACCTTCATCGGGTGGCCCGGCTGGAGGAGGTTTTCCCCCGGATGGAGACCTGCTGCCTTTCCGCCGCCCCGGTGTTGGCAGATTTATTACGCAAAGAAAACGTTTCTGCTGACACCCTGCTTCTCGGGCCCGACGCCGAATCCATCCATCAGGTCGGAGCGGTGGCGAGCGCGGCTGGCCTGAGCGCCGTAACGGCCTTGAAGGAACGCAGTGGCGACCGCCAGGTTGCCGTTGTGCTGGCCGATCCGGATATGTTCAAGGGCCGTCCGGTGATCCTCGTTGATGATGTTATCTCGACCGGTGAGACCCTGATCGCCTGTGCCCACGCCGCCCTTAAAGCGGGGGCAAAATCGGTAGATGCCTGCGCCGTTCATGCACTTTATCCTCCCCAGACCGGCAAGGCTTTTACAGATGCCGGGATCAGATCGGTCAAAAGCTGTGACGGGGTTCTCCATTCCAGCAATGCGGTCTCTCTGGCTCCGCTTCTCGCCACCGGGCTGGCCAGTTTGGCGGAATTTAACCGCGAATAGGGAGCGGTCAGGGAAAAAACCGGCGGAAAGTCGTGAAAAAGCCGTCAACGAGCCCTTGCGGGATATCTATCCCTCACCTATATAACCAGCCAATTCATTTGTTTTGCTGGCAACGGCCCAAAGGGCGAGTGCGACAGCATCATATATTTTGCGGTGCCATGTGGTTACAGAAAACCGGGCCACAGGCTGCTGCCACAAACTGCTGTTTGATTAACGCCTGTTTGATTTAAAGAGGATTAAAGATGAGCAAAGTTATCGGTATTGATCTTGGGACCACCAATTCCTGTCTGGCGATTATGGACGGAAAAACGCCCAAGGTGATTGAAAACGTCGAAGGTGTGCGCACCACCCCTTCGATGGTCGCCTTCACTGAAGAGGGCGAGCGTCTTGTCGGTCAACCGGCCAAGCGCCAATCCGTCACCAATCCTGAAAACACGCTTTTTGCCATCAAGCGGCTGATCGGCCGCGCTTCGTCCGATCCGATGGTCGAGAAAGACAAGGGCATGGTTCCCTATAAGATCGTCGCATCGGAAAGTGGCGATGCCTGGGTTGAGGCCCATGGGGAAACTTATTCGCCAAGCCAGGTCAGCGCCTTTATCCTCCAGAAAATGAAGGAAACCGCCGAGAGTTTTCTTGGCGAGGACGTCACCCAGGCGGTCATCACCGTGCCGGCCTATTTCAACGATTCCCAGCGTCAAGCAACCAAGGACGCCGGTAAGATCGCCGGGCTTGAGGTTCTGCGCATCATTAACGAGCCGACAGCGGCCGCGCTGGCCTACGGGCTCGACAAGACCGAATCCGGCATCATTGCCGTTTATGATCTCGGTGGCGGCACCTTCGACGTCTCGGTGCTTGAGATTGGTGACGGCGTGTTTGAAGTAAAATCCACCAACGGCGATACGTTCCTCGGTGGTGAAGATTTCGACAAGCGGGTGATCGATTATCTTGCCGATGAATTCAAGAAAGAACAGGGGATCGATTTACGCGAGGACAAGCTGGCCCTCCAGCGTCTGAAAGAAGGCGCTGAAAAAGCCAAGATCGAGCTTTCCACCGCACCGCAAACGGAAGTCAATCTGCCCTTTATTACCGCCGATCAGTCGGGGCCGAAGCATCTGACCATTAAGCTGACCCGGGCCAAACTTGAAGCCCTGGTCGATGATCTCATTTCCCACACCATCAAGCCCTGTGAGGCGGCATTGAAAGACGCCGGGCTGAAGGCGTCGGATATCGACGAGGTTATTCTCGTCGGCGGCATGACCCGCATGCCCAAGGTTATCGAAACAGTTAAGAATTTCTTCGGTCGTGAGCCCCATCGCGGCGTCAATCCGGACGAGGTAGTGGCGCTTGGTGCGGCAATTCAGGCCGGTGTTCTTCAGGGCGATGTCAAAGATGTGCTGCTGCTCGACGTGACGCCGCTTTCGCTTGGCATCGAGACGCTCGGCGGTGTGTTTACCCGTCTTATCGACCGCAACACCACCATACCGACACGCAAGAGCCAGGTCTTTTCAACTGCCGAAGACAACCAGACCGCAGTGACCATCCGCGTCTTTCAGGGTGAACGGGAAATGGCGGCGGACAATAAGGTTCTCGGCCAGTTCGATTTGGTTGGTCTTCCCAACGCGCCGCGTGGCGTGCCCCAGATTGAGGTCACCTTTGACATTGACGCCAACGGTATCGTCAATGTGTCGGCCAAGGACAAGGCGACCGGCAAGGAACAGCAGATCCGCATTCAGGCTTCCGGTGGGCTGTCCGAGGAGGACATTGACGATATGGTCAAATCGGCCGAAGAGCATGCCAGCGAGGACAAGAAAAAACGCGAGTATGTTGAGGCCCATAATCAGGCTGAATCTTTGGTCCACAGCACCGAAAAGACATTGGAAGAGCACGGTGACCAGGTGTCGGCTGAGGATAAAGCGGCGATCGAAAAGGCCCTTGATGATCTCAAAGCCGTCAAGGACGGCGAAGATACCGATGCCATCAAGACAGCCAGCGAAGAGCTTTCCAAGGCGGCGATGAAACTCGGCGAAGCCATGTATAAGGCAAGCCAGGCCGAAGCTGCGGCGGCTGAAGGAGCGCAGGCTCCCGAAGACGGTCCGGCAGAGGATGCGGGGGAAAATGACGCAACGGTCGTCGATGCTGATTTCGAAGAGGTCGACGAGACCAAGAAAGACGACAACAACACTGACGATGACGATCAGAAGACCGCCTGACGGCCGTCATCTTTTGGACAATTGTTGGCCGATTATTTAGGGGGGTTCTTTAAGACAATGATCGCTGCATGCATATGCCTTGCTGGTAATACCCGGTGGCCGGACTTGTCCGGTGACAAGCGTTTTCTCTATGCGAATGGCGGGGAGCGCTTGAGGTAATGGCGGATAAGCAGGATTATTACGAGGCCCTGGGCGTCGATAAGGGTGCTGACAGCGAGACGCTTAAAAAGGCCTATCGCAAGCTGGCGATGGAGTATCACCCCGACCGCAATGCAGGCGATAAGGCGGCGGAACAGAAATTCAAGGATATCTCCGAAGCCTATGACGTTCTGAAAGACGAGGAAAAACGTGCGGCCTATGACCGCTTTGGTCATGAGGGCCTTAATGCCGGTGGTCCGGGCCCGGGCCCTGGCGGGTTTGGTTTTTCCGATATTTTTGACGAGATGTTCGGCGATTTCGTCGGTGGCGGCCGTCAACGCGGCGGCGGTATTCGCGGCAGCGACCTACGCTATAACCTCACCGTTTCCCTGGTCGCCGCCTTTAGTGGCAAAAAGGCGACCTTGAAAGTGCCGACCGCAGTGGCCTGCGAACCCTGTAAGGGCACGGGCGGCGAAGGCGGCGAAAAGCCGGTTATGTGCACCGCCTGTCACGGCCATGGCAAGGTCCGCGCCCAGCAGGGATTCTTTACCATCGAACGCGGCTGTCCCAGTTGTCATGGCACCGGCAAGGTAATTGAAAAACCCTGCCGGTCCTGCGGTGGTGCTGGTCGGGTGTCGAAGGACAAGACCCTGGAGGTTAATATCCCCCCCGGTGTCGAGGATGGCACCCGGATCCGCCTGGCCGGAGAAGGTGAAGCCGGGCTCAACGGCGCGCCGTCGGGTGATCTCTATATTTTTCTCTCCATCGAGCCGCACCGGATTTTCCAGCGCATCGGTGCCAATATTAATTGCCGGGTGCCGATCCCCATGGTCACGGCCTCGGTTGGTGGCAGTATCGAGGTGCCGACCATCGATGGCGGTCGGGCGCGGGTGACCGTGCCGGCAGGCACCCAGACCGGACACCAGTTCCGGATGAAGGGCAAGGGCATGCCGGTTCTCAACAGTAAGGCGCGGGGCGACATGTTCATTGAATCGATTGTCGAGACGCCGGTTAATCTGAACAAGAAACAGAAAGAGCTGTTGAAGGAATTCAACGAAACCGGCAGTCATGAAAAGACCAATCCCCAGTCGGATGGTTTTTTCCGTCGGGTCAAGGAACTATGGGAAGACCTCAAGGACTAATTGCGCCGTAGCGCTCCCTATAATTAATCTGCCCTGGCCGCGCGCTTCCCTGTTTTCCCGTTTCCCCGTTTGCTCTACACTGCGCTACTTGATTATTCATCAGGAGTGAGAAACGTGAGCGATCTGAAAATCGGAATCGCCGGGGCGTCTGGCCGCATGGGCAGAATGCTGGTGCGTGAAATTGCCCAGACCCCAGGCTGCATTCTTTCCGCTGCCAGCGAGGGGCCCGGTCACGCGGCTCTGGGTGATGATGCTGGCGTAATCGCCGGACTTGATGCGCTCGGTGTGACACTCAATGAGGATGCCAGCGCGCTTTTTTCCGCCTCTGATGCGGTCATTGATTTCACCGCGCCAAGCGCGACTGCGCGCCACGCCGCTCTGGCGGCCGAGAACGGCACCGCCCATGTCATCGGCACCACCGGTCTGAGTGAGGCGGAAGAAGCAGCCCTCCACGCGGCGGCTAAATCCGTGCCGATCATCTGGGCACCTAATATGAGTCTTGGGGTCAATCTGTTGTTTGACCTTGCGCGCCGGGTCGCTGCTACCCTGGGTACCGAATACGATATCGAGATTGTCGAGATGCATCACGCCCACAAGGTTGATGCGCCCTCGGGCACGTCTCTGGCCCTTGGCCGGGCGGCCGCAGCTGGGCGCGGGGTCAATCTTGATGATGTGGCGGTGAAAAGCCGCGATGGGCTGATCGGCCCACGGGTTGCCGGAGATATTGGGTTTGCGACCCTGCGCGGCGGCGATGTGGTCGGTGATCATACGGTGGTTTTCGCCGGTCCCGGTGAGCGGGTGGAGTTGACTCATAAAGCCAATGATCGGGCAATTTATGCCAAGGGCGCGGTTAAAGCTGCTTTGTGGGCGAGCAAGAATCCGCCCGGACTCTATGGCATGGCCGATGTGCTCGGTATTGATCGTTAAAGGCGACCCTGGGCCGGTAACGATAAAGAGACTTGCCCAAACCCGCCTATCCTCACTATCTTGAGGGCCATTTTTAGTGCCTTGGGAAATTCTTAAGGTTTTTTCGACAGAGAAGGACGTGTTTTATATGATTTCGATTAAACGCCCACCTCGGACTATTCTCTCTTTCCTCGCTGTTCTTGCCCTCGCCCTGCTGCCAGCAGCTTGCAGCCCGAGCCCGGAAGAAGAGGTTGCGGCCTATGTCACGGAGGTAGAGCCCCTCCAGGTGGCCCTGGCCCGCTCGCTTATCGTCCAGGGACAGTTGATCGACAAATACTATGAAAACAAGGACTTCATCGATACGGAATCCTTCATCCTCACCGAGGAACGGCTTGAGGAAGAGGTCAAAAAAATTGGCACGGTGGAAGGGCTCGACGCCATGGAGCTTCCCGATAATCCCGCTATTCAGGGCGTGCATCGCAACCTCACCCTGTCGGTCGCCTATCTGCTTCAATGTCGTCAGATCATCATGGAAACTGCCTATAGCAAGGATTCAATGGTTATCGCGGCGGCGATGTGGGACAGCGCGCGGGAAAATTTTCTGCTCTTTACCGAAGATCTTGAGGCGTTGAAGGGCACGCCCATCGCTGAGGCCGAAGCGCGGCGCGCCAATAGACCTAAAATGGGCACCGAGGTTCCGTCTGAAGAGGCAGCCCCGGCACCGGCTCCAGCTCCGGCTCCGGCGGCGAATTAGCCCCGCGTTTTTTCCAGGACGAGAGCGAGCGCCTCGGCAAGGCTGAGGCGCTCGTCGTCGGTGAGAAAAGCCGCAAAGTCGATGTGACGCCCGTGGGAGGCAAGCGCCAGCCCGGCACCGGGACGCGGGGTGTTATCCACAACAACCTTGATCCAATAGGGCTGAAAGCGCCAATTCTGCCGATGGCCCGAGGGAGAAACCTTTTCCAAAGTGAGAAGATGGCGGGTCAGGCACAGGGTCTCAAAGGCTCGAGCGTCGCGATAATTGAGGCGAAAAGCAACATAGACCAGCAGCACGTCGAGGCCGCAAAAGCCGAGGACCGGCCATGCTCCATTGAGCATGAACATCATCCCGATGACAAAGTTGACGGTGCCGATAGAGGCTATAAGAATGAGAAAGCCGGTCTTGCTCAGGCTGCGATGGGGAGAAAGCACGGCATTGAAAAGAACCGCGCTGCTTTCTACTCCGGCTTTAGGAGAGGCGTGATCTGAAAGGGTGGCCGAGGCAGGAATTGAAGGGTGGGTATTGGTCATGGTCTTAAGGCTAAACCCAAAAGGGGCCGGAAGGCAAAACGCTTTCGTCGCCGCTCTTGCCTGAATTCTGGCTCTGGGTAGAGTTGAGGGAAAGGAAGGGTGGCCCATGAAAAAACAGGATGTTGAAGAAATTTTCCGCCGCTTTGAGGCGCAAGAACCCGAACCGAAAGGGGAGCTCTTTCATACCAGCCCCTATACTCTGCTGGTGGCCGTGGTGCTCTCGGCCCAGGCCACTGATAAGGGAGTCAATAAGGCGACGCCGGGGCTTTTTGCCGCCGCCGATACACCGCAAAAAATGGCCGATCTCGGCGAGGCGAAGGTGCGGGACTTTATCAAGACCATCGGGCTTTTTAATACCAAGGCTAAAAACGTCGTCGCCTTGTCAGAGATCCTGGTCGATTCCTATGGCGGCGGTGTGCCCCAAACCCGCGAAGAACTGGAGCGTCTGCCCGGTGTCGGCCGCAAGACCGCCAATGTGGTCCTCAATATTGCCTTTGGCCAGCCCACCATCGCCGTTGATACACATTTGTTCCGGGTTGGCAACAGAACCGGGCTGGCACCGGGAAAAACGCCGCTAATGGTGGAAAAAAAGCTCGAAAAGGCGGTGCCTGAATGGGCGCTCAGGCACGCCCATCACTGGCTGATCCTCCACGGGCGCTATGTCTGTAAGGCCCGTAAGCCCGAATGCGGTATCTGTCCGATCCGCGATCTCTGCGCCTATAAGGAAAAGACGCCAGCCTAGCTTGGTTTAGCTGTGTCCTAGGCCCCGGCTGGAATGCGGCTGTCGATCAGGCTGGAAAGGCAGGCCTGACCGCTAATCGCCGCTCCATCTGATTTCGATCTGATTGCGTAATAAACAACCCGATGGTTTGGTTCCAGCACCCCGCCCTTGAGGCGTTGGCGCTTGGCGCGCAGGCTTTTATGCCATTCCTCATCGCTGTAGAGGTAAAGGTCGAGATGACAGATCGGGCCTTGATAGGTCCAGACTTCTGCCGGGGCATCGCGGCGGATAAGCCCCGGTTTTCCAAGCAGGCCGGTTAAGTCCTCACCAACCAGCCCCACCAGCCCCTCAGGCCCGGCTTGCAAAAGGGCCACCATGCGCCAGTCGTTCAGGGCAAGGAGCGAGGGGTCGAGGGTTGGCTCTGTTTCGCTTTCGGCGGGGGCCTTTGGCAAGGGGTCAGGGATGTCCGCCAGGGCACCTGTCGGCGGCGGCTCTTTGGCACAGGCCGAGATGAGCAGCAGACCGAGCAGCAGGGCGTAAATGGTGCCGTGTTGGCGGCGCGGTAGGAAGGACGTCATTTTCCGGCCGAGGCCAGCTTTTGCCGTAATCCCTCGACGATATGGACCATCATCAAGGTGCCGATGACAGGCGCCACCAGGTTAATGACCGGCAAAGTCGAGAGAAAGGCGATAACGACCCCCGACAAAACGACGCGCCCGGAAAAAGTCCGGCGCAGATCATTGGCCGGTTTTTCCTCCAGTCGGCGCAAGGCCACCAGTTCAAAATATTCCCGCCCCAGGAGATAGCCGTTGAGCCCGTAATAGGCCAGGACATTGACCACCGGGATCAGATAAAGAGGCAGGATCAAAATATTGAGTGCGGCGGCGATCAGACCGAACTTGACGGCGATCATCATTGCTTCCCGCAAAGGCTGAACGCGGGGGGCACCAAGATCTGGATAATGGCGGTTTTCAACCGCGACGGCGACGTCTTCCAGGTAGAAACCAAGGATCAGGACGGCAATTGCGGGGAAAAGCAGCCAGGAAATGACCAGGGTGGCCAATCCTCCGAGGATTTGGGTCGTTGTTTCCAGCCAACCGATGGCGAAAAACTGGGTTTCTCCGAGCAGAAAGCCAATAGCGATAAAAAGCACCACAAACAGTACTAACGCCAGGGCAATGGTCTTGCCCAAAACCTTGCGTATGGCCGGATCATTGAGTTGGGCCAAGGATTTAAGAAGCGCGGTAAGCATGAAGAGACCATTTCAATTATGGGGGGCGAGAGCCCGATCATTTGTCCATAACCCGCTTGGGCCGAGGGTTCAAGAGGCCTTTCCAGACGAATGTTCGGGGCCACTCGGTGCGAGAGAGCTTGTTCTTAGGTTTTTCGCCGCTATACTGCGCCGCAACATCAAGAAAGCTAAAACGGAACCCCGGCCATTACGCCGATCTCCGAGGCTTGGATATATTTTAAGGATTGTGATTAATGAGTGAAACGACACTGGACGTCGTCGGCATTGGTAATGCCGTGGTTGATGTGCTTGCTCAGGCAGAGGACAGTTTTCTCGTCCGCCATGATCTCGCCAAGGGGGCGATGACGCTGGTTGATGAGAGAGCCTCGGAAAAGCTTTATAGCGGCATGGGGTCGGCGGTAGAGATTTCCGGCGGGTCGGCGGCCAACACCATGGCCGGGATTGCCTCGCTCGGCGGCAATGGTGCTTTTATCGGTAAGGTTAAAAACGATCAGCTCGGCGAAATTTTTAGCCACGACATCACCTCGGTTGGCGTGCGCTATACGACGGCGCGGGCAACTGATGGCGCATCGACGGCACGCTGTCTGATCTTTGTCACGCCCGACGCTCAACGCACCATGCAGACATTCCTCGGTGCCAGCGTCGCACTCGGCCCCGACGATCTCGACGAGGCAGCGATTAGGGATGCCCAGATCACCTATCTGGAGGGTTATCTCTGGACATCCGATAGTGGGCGTATGGCGCTTCGCAAGGCGGCTGAAATTGCCAAGGCAGCAGGCCGCAAGGTTGCCTTTACCTTGTCGGATGCTTTTCTTGTCGATGCCTATCGCGCCGATTTTTTTGAATTCATCCGCGATAGCGTCGATATTCTTTTTGCCAACGAGATAGAAATCACCTCACTTATTGAGGCCAATAATTTCGATGACGCGCTGCAAATCTCTCGCGACCTTTGCGAAATTCTTGCGCTTACCCGGAGTGAGCACGGTTCGGTAATTGTTTCCGGCAACGATACTTACATCATTGACGCCGCTCCGGTGTTGGATGTGGTCGACACGACCGGTGCTGGTGATCTTTATGCCGCCGGGTTTCTTTTTGGTTTGACCCAGGGGCTCGGTCTGCATACCTGCGGACGCATCGGCAGCATTGGCGCTGGTGAGATTGTCAGCCATTTCGGCGCCCGACCGGAGGTCCGGTTGGCCGATATGATCGCGTCAGAACTCGACTAAGGATACAAAATTATGGAATTAAGAAACATCGCCATTATTGCTCATGTTGATCATGGCAAGACAACGCTGGTTGATAATTTGCTCAAGCAGAGTGGTGCCTTCCGCGACAACCAGGTTGTCGAAGAACGGGCCATGGACAGCAATGATCTGGAGCGCGAGCGTGGGATTACCATTCTTGCCAAGTGTACGTCTGTGGAATGGAAGGGGTCGCGGATCAATATCGTCGATACCCCTGGCCATGCCGATTTTGGCGGCGAGGTTGAACGTATCCTGCGTATGGTCGATGGCGTTGTACTGTTGGTGGATGCTGCCGAAGGCGCGTTGCCACAAACCAAGTTCGTGCTTACCAAGGCGCTTGCCCTGGGGCTCGAGCCGATCGTTGTCGTCAACAAGGTGGATCGTTCCGATGCGCGACCCCATGAAGTTCATGACGAGGTGTTCGATCTTTTCGTGGCACTCGGTGCCAGCGACAAACAGCTCGATTTCCCAACCTTGTTTGCATCGGGACGCGATGGTTGGGCAGCAACCGAGCTGGAAGGCGAGCGGACAGATCTTGCCCCGTTGTTTGAATGTGTGCTGGGCCATGTGCCGCCGCCACCGGTTATAAAGGATGCGCCTTTTTCAATGCTCGCCACAACTCTGGAGGCTGACCCCTATCTCGGACGCATCCTTACCGGGCGGGTTGAGGGTGGAACCGTGCGCGCGAATATGAGCATCAAGGTGCTTAACCGTGAGGGCACGCTCGTTGAGCAGGGCCGGGTTTCCAAGCTGCTGGCCTTTCGTGGGCTGGACCGGGTTCCGGTCGATGAGGCCGAGGCCGGTGACATCGTGGCTCTGGCCGGGCTTACCAAGGCGACGGTCGCCGACACCCTGTGCGACCTCTCGGTTGAAATTCCGATTCAGGCCGATCCCGTCGATCCGCCGACGCTCTCAATGTTGTTCTCACCCAATAATTCGCCCCTGGCCGGACGCGAGGGCAGCAAGGTAACGAGCCGGGTTATCCGCGACCGTCTTTATCGCGAGGCCGAGGGCAATGTCGCCCTGCGGGTTGCCGAAACCAGTGACGGTCTCGGCTTTGAGGTCAGTGGCCGGGGTGAGCTTCAGCTCGGCGTCCTGATTGAAACCCTGCGCCGGGAAGGATTCGAGCTTTCCATTAGTCGCCCCCGGGTGATTATGAGAACCGATGAAAAGGGCGCCCGCCTGGAACCGATCGAAGAAGTGCAGATCGACGTCGATGACGAGTTTTCCGGCACCGTGGTTGAAAAGATGGCCCAGCGCAAAGGCGAGATGACCGACATGCGGCCATCGGGTGCCGGCAAGACGCGGATTACCTTTCTCGCCCCTGCACGCGGGCTGATCGGTTATCACGGTGAGTTTCTCACCGACACTCGCGGCACTGGTATCATGCATCGCATTTTTCACAGCTACGGCCCCCATCGCGGCCCGGTGGAGAGCCGACGTCACGGGGTGCTGGTCTCGTTGTCTGACGGCGACGCGATTGCCTATGCCTTGTGGAACCTGGAAAATCGCGGCTTTCTTTTCATCGATGCCGGGACAAAGGTCTATAAGGGGATGATTCTGGGCGAACATTCCCGCGGCAACGATCTCGACGTTAATCCGTTGAAAGGAAAACAGCTCACCAACATCCGCGCTTCGGGCACTGACGAGGCGGTGAAGCTGACGACACCGCGAAAGATGAGCCTGGAAGAAGCCCTGACCTACATCAACGACGATGAGCTGGTTGAGGTGACGCCGAAGAATATTCGCCTGCGTAAGCGCCTGCTTGACCCCAATGATCGGAAAAAAGACCAGCGCCTTAAAGAAGCGAGTTAAAGTGCCAAGGCTATGCACTTAGAGGCAGAGGTGCGCGCTTAAAGACTCGGGGGGTGAATGGTCGAGAGAGGCAACGCAGAGGCAATAGAGGCTGAGCCGCGCAAGAGCTGGCGCAATGCGCTTGCCCTTTACGCCGACCGCCGTATCCTCGTCATTCTCTTTCTCGGTTTTTCCAGCGGCCTGCCGCTGCTGCTGACGCTTTCCACCCTTTCTTATTGGCTGGCGACCATTGGTGTCGACAAAACGACGATCGGGCTTTTTGCCCTGGTCGGCCTGCCTTATACCCTGAAATTTGTCTGGGCGCCGGTGATCGACCGGGTGCCGATCCCGGTCTTGTCAAATCTGCTTGGCCGACGGCGAAGCTGGGTGGTGGTGACTCAAGCTTTGCTGATGGCGGCGATTGTTCTGCTGGGTTTGAGTGATCCGGCGCAAGACCCTGGGCTGACCGCTCTTTGCGCTTTTATTCTCGCCTTCTGTTCGGCCAGCCAGGACATCGTCATCGACGCCT
>JABJES010000086.1 GCA_018663165.1 Rhodospirillaceae bacterium | reverse complement strand
CATTCAAGGCATCGGCCTGGCCTATGCCACATCGAACCGTGGCGCTTGCCATCTGCGCGGCTATACGGTGGCCTCGGAAGTGATGGGGATTCCCGAAAAGACCGATCCTCTGGTGACTGAGGGCAAGGCCGGACTGGTCAAAGCCTTTCAGGACGCCACGGCGGTTGTCGATTCGGCTGGCATCTGCGTCTTTACCACCTTCGCCTGGTCGATGGAGGATATCCAGCCTCAGATCAACGCCGCCTGCGAGGGCGACTGGTCGCTCGATAATCTGATGGCGATGGGCGAACGCATCTGGAACCTGGAACGCAAGTTCAACCTCGACGCCGGAATCACCGCTGCCGACGACACCCTGCCGACGCGACTGTTGAAAGACGCTGGCAAGACCGGCCCGGCCAAGGGCAAGGTCAACGAACTTGGCAAGATGCTGCCTGAATATTACGAGTTACGAGGCTGGACCAAGGAAGGCGTGCCGACCAACAAGACCTGCGACCGGCTCGGCCTCTAGGAAGGCGGCGGAGCGTTATGGCTTACGTCATTATCGGTGCCGGACCGGCGGGCGTTGTTGCAGCCGAGACTCTGCGCAAGGCCGACCCTGAGGGCAAAATCATCCTGATCGGCGGTGAGTCCGAGCCGCCTTATTCCCGCATGGCCCTGCCCTATTACCTGATCAAGCGAGTTGGCGAAGACGGCACCCATCTGCGCCACGGCAAATCTCATTTCAAGGATTTGAAAATCGAGATTATCCAGAGTCTGGTCACGCAAATTGATACCAAGGGCCGCAATGTCATCCTCGAAAAAGGCAAGCCGGTTGCTTTTGAAAAACTTCTGATCGCCACCGGCGCACACCCCCTCAACCCGCCCATCCCCGGCATCGACCTGAACGGTGTACATCATTGCTGGACCTTGGAAGACGGTCGCAATATTGCCAAGGGTGCCAAAAAAGGCGCCAAGGTTGTGTTGATGGGAGCCGGCTTTATCGGCTGTATCATCCTCGAGTCCCTGGTCAAAAACGGCGTTGATCTCAGTGTTGTCGAGATGGGCGATCGCATGGTGCCACGGATGATGAACGAAACCGCCGGCAATCTGTTAAAGACATGGTGCGTTAACAAGGGGATCAAGGTTCATACTTCTGCCAAGATCACAAAAATAGAAACAGGCACCGGCAAACACCCCCTTCTCGTTCATCTCTCAAGCAAAGAAAAACTAGATGCTGATCTGGTTATCTCGGCTGCCGGAGTAGCGCCCTATATCGACTTTCTCAAAGGCAGCGGCGTTGAGACAGACGACGGGATTTTGGTCAATGACTGGATGGCGACAAATATTGAAGGCATTTATGCCGCCGGTGACGTTGCCCAGGGACGGGATTTTTCGACCGGCGAATATTCTGTTCACGCCATTCAACCCACTGCCGTCGAACATGGCCGCATCGCCGCCCTCAACATGGCAGGCCAGGACACGCCATATCACGGTAGCCTGAACATGAACGTGCTCGATACCATGGGACTGATTTCGAGCTCGTTCGGCCAGTGGATGGGGGTTAAAAAAGGCACCCAGGCGGAACTATGTGACGAGGCAAATTTCAAATACATCAATCTACAGTTTGACGGCGACGTGCTGGTCGGTGCCTCGACCCTGGGCCTGACAGAGCATGTGGGAATCCTGCGGGGTTTAATAGAAACCAGACTGCCGCTCGGTCGCTGGAAAGATGTGCTGTGCGATAATCCGACCAGGGTTATGGAGGCCTATATCGGCGCCACAAGGAGTATTGGTTGAATTCGTTCGCCGTTCTTCATTCGCCAGGCCAGTATTGAGCCATGAAAATAACTCTGAAACTCTACGCCATGCTCGACCGTTATCTTCCCAAAGACAGCGAACGTCATCAGACATCACTCAACATGCCTGAAGATGCCACAGTGCAGGACCTGATCGGACAATTCAATTTACCTTCCGAACTTACCCATCTGGTTTTGTTGAACGGTATTTACCTTGACCCAAAAGAACGGCTGAAAATGCAACTTAACGAGGACGACGTGATTGCCATCTGGCCGCCGATCGCCGGTGGCTGAACAGATTTATAATGAATGAAAATAACCAGAAAGATCGACTAAACCGGGAAATGTCGATTAGCCACGTTGATTTTATGCGTCTTATCCCCGGCGCGACGGAGAAAGGCCTGGGCGTTGAGAACGCCCATGTCAACATCGACGGGTTAACGATTACCCTCGGGCGGGCGGACAAATGTGTTGTGATTTCTCTTTCAGAAGAAACCGAACGTCGCCTGGGCGGTTTTCGCCTGCCCGTCACTCATGTGGAATTTTCGTTCAAAGGTCTCAATGAAGCCGAGATAAATAAATTTCTCGATGCTTTTGATCGCACCTTTCACCGGGGCGGCGGCTAAACCCCATCGCGGCCACATTTCAGGGAGAAATCGTTTCCGTTTCCTGCCCGGAGGCGTATTTCTCGATGAAACTGATAACCGAGTCGGCGGCGTCAAACTCATAGAGGTCATTATGACCCGCCTCGGCATAAAATCGCCCCTGCTTGGGCTTTTTCGCCGCCTCAGCCATGCGCCATCCTTGATCGACCGGAACCACATTATCGAGCTCACCGTGAAGAACCAGAACCGGGCTCATTACATCGCCTATTTTTGACAGGGATTCAAAACGATCCTCCATCATCCAGCTCACCGGCAACCAGGGGTAATGCTGGGTCGCGACCTCAGGCAATGACGTAAAGGGCGCCTCCAAAACAACGGCACCGACAGAGGTGCCGGACTCTGCCTGATTATGGGCCAACTCAACGGCGATTGCGCTGCCAAGAGATTCACCGTAAAGCACCATACGATCAGGGGTGATGCCTTCGGTCTCAAGAAAAGAAAGCGCCGCGCGACCGTCGCTGTACAGACCCTCTTCCGAAGGACTGCCCTCGTTACCGCTATAGCCGCGCCAGCTTAACAACAGAACGCCAAAGCCGGCATCCATATAAGGGCGGATTTTAGAAGCGCGATAACCGATATGGCCAGCATTGCCGTGAAAATAGACGATGACCGGCGCGCTGGCGCTGGCAGGAGGATGATACCAGGTGAGAAGGTTGATCCCGTCTTCGGTCGTGAGATCAAAGGCGGTCATTTCCGGAACCCCGAAATCAGGTGCTAATGGCCGAGTCTGATCAGGGTAATAGATGAGGCTGCGCTGGGCGAAATAAAGGCCGCCAACAGCAGCACCGTAACCAACAGCCAGTGCAGCAAGATATCCTGTCATGGTTTTTAAAAATCCAAATTTATTTTTTGCGCCATTTTCCATGACAAAAGGCCCATGCCTCAAGACTGGTGAAAACGGTTAAGAAAGAAGCGAAAGGATAGGCATAAAGCCACCACCATGCGCATAAACGAATGAATCAGAACGAGTTACTGGCCGTTGCCACCATTTGGCCCACCAGCAGGATCGAGAGGAATACTGCCGCTGATCGGTTGGTCTTCGACCACTTGATCGTAGATGCCTTGGCGAACTTTCCCAGCGAGGGATTCGAGAAACTGCGACGTCATCTCGCGGTCATTCATGGAAACCAGATGGGCGATAATGTGATCAAGAAAGGCACCGACGGCGATCAGCCCTGGAATCTGGGCCGTTTCGCATTCTCCGAATGCACGAGCGACAATCTCAAGCGCCTTTCTCTTGCTCTCGATCTCAGCCTCGTCAATAGCTCCATTTTCATCTTCACTCATCGTAAAATCCTGACCTTACTTATGATTTATGTATCCAGAAAGAGCGCGCTTACCGCCCACCTGTGTATTTTTGGGCCTTTTTCAAGGCTGCGTCAATCTCGCCCTTTGTCATCACCATCTTGAGGTTTTCCATTTCCTTTTTAGCCGCAAAACTTTCCGGCGTTCTCGGCACATAGGCTGCAAGGTAAAACCACATATAGGAAACGACGATATTTTTTTTCACATGCTTGCCAACGTTATAGGCTTTACCGAGGTTAAAACGGGCCCGGATATTTCCTCTTTTCGCGGCTTTTTTAAGAAAGGCTATTCCTTTTTTGTTGCTCTGCTTGACCCCGCGTCCTTCGAGATAAAGAACACCAAGGAGTGCTGTCGCGTCAGAAAGGCCTTTTTTATCCGCCTTGCGGTACCATTTAGCGGCTTCAGCGTCGTTTTTTTTAACCCCATCCCCCTTCTCGTAAAGATGGCCGACCACATATTGAGCCATGGCATCATCTTTTTTTGCCAGGCCAAGCCATTCAGAGAACGATTTTTTTGAAATGATCGTCGACGAGAGTGAAGGGTCGTCCCCTCCTCTGGCTGGTGAAAGAAAGACCGATCCGATGAGAAAAACCACACAAAAAAGGCTGTATGACAGTTTTCGAAGAGGAATAGTTGAGATCAATAAATCAATATCCTTTTTAGTTTAAGCTTTTTATTAACCAAGATTCCATCGAAGGGCAAGCTGTCGAAGGACAAACGATAGAACTACTCATCCTTTTTTCCTGATCCTATCCAGGGTCAATGCTATATATTTCCTATAATATCAATCAAAAGACTTAAAATAGAATCAAGGTCATGGCCGAATATACTTTTGACAACGTTAACCTTCTGATCTGCGATGCAAACGGCTTTATTCGCTCCGCTCTAAGGGCGGGGCTGAACAGCCTTGGTTTCCGGCAGGTTCGGGACACCGGGAAATATAACGAAATTGTAAAGGCTGTGGAGGCGAATTCTGTCGATGTCCTGGTCTGCGATGAGGCCATGCCCGGCGGCGATTTGAGTGCACTTGTCCGGCGCATCCGTAATCACGAAATCGGCGATAACCCGTTTATTGTCGCTATCTTTATCACCGATACCCCGACCCAGAAAATGATCAGCAAGGTGATCAATTCAGGCGTCGACGATATCTTGCTCAAGCCGATTTCGACGAAAATCGTCCATAATCGGATAATGCACCTAGTCGGCAGTCGTAAACCCTTTGTCGTGACCAGTAACTATATCGGCCCCGACCGTCACAAATCGCCCCAGGAAGACAGCAACGTCCCCCTGATCGATGTGCCCAACCCGCTAAGGATCAAGGCCACTGGAGAAGAAAATTCAGAAAGAATCCAGGAGAAAATCGACACATTCACCAAAGAGATCAACGCCCAAAAAATGGAGCGTAACGCCGCCCATATCGCCTATCTCGTTAACTTCATCCATCCCCATTACAGCGGCGCAAAGCCGGACGAGCACATCGTTCAGCATCTCGATGATTTACGCATGACCTCAGAGGACATCAACCGCCGCCTGCGCGGGACTTCTTACGCCCATGTCGGCGAACTCTGCCTTAATATGCTCGACATCGCCAATCGCATCCGCAAGCAATTTAAAAAACCCGAGACCAAAGACCTGGAACTTCTGCCCAATCTATCGGCGGCCATCAAAATAGCCTTTGATCCGGAAAAACGCACCGCCGAACTGGCCCGCGAAATCTCCGATTCCATGCGCAGAAGGTAACGCCGCACAAGACGCTGGCTTTACGGCAAATAATAAAATAACTGATTTCAAGGAGGAACAGATGAGCGACTACAAAAACCCGGAAACACTTGTCCTGCACGGTGGTGATTACCGTAGCGACAGCGCCACCAACGCCGTTGCCGTGCCGATCTATCAGACCACCTCGTACCAGTTCGACAGTACGGAGCACGCCTCAAACCTCTTTGCGCTGAAGGAATTCGGCAACAT
>JABJES010000125.1 GCA_018663165.1 Rhodospirillaceae bacterium | reverse complement strand
TATTTCCGTTTCCACGTTCATTGACGAGTCCGATCACCGACAGGCCGATGGGCAGCATCATGATGGTGGTGGCGGTGTTTGACACCCACATGCTTAATCCTGCCGAGGCAATCATAAAGCCGCCGATCAGGGCATCAGGTCTTGTGCCGACAAGGGTGAGGATGGTCAGGGCGATCCGGCGGTGCAACTGCCATTTCTCCATTGCTGCGGCGATCATAAAGCCGCCGAGAAAAAGAAAGATGATTGGATTGGCATAAGGGGTGGCCGTTTCCTTGATCGAGGCAACGCCGAGCAGGGGAAAAAGAGCCAGCGGCAAAAATGAGGTTGCCGAGATCGGGATCGCCTCGGTAATCCACCAGATGGCCATCAAGGCGGCGACGGCCGCCACATACCAGGCCGCCATCGGCATGCTGGCCGGGGGACCAGTTAATATGGCGGCGGCAAAGACCAAAAGACCGACGATCAGCCCGGCCATCTGATAAGGCCGACGCTGAAAGGGCTTTTCGGGCATTTGGCTGTTTTCCCCCGTAGATTCCATGCCTCCTCCCTAGCCGAGGCATATGGGCCGGGTCAACCGGCAAGCCGTAAAAAAGCCGATATCGCATTTCAGGATGACGCTTATTCTGTGTTTATTCTGTATTTATTCTGTGGTTCTGGGCCTCTCAATTGGATAGTCTGGCCTCATGCTGAAAAATGAAATTTCTTCCGCCTCCGCCCCTGTGCCGGTGGCCCCTAACGGGCGTTTGCGTCTGGTTGTTTTTGATTTTGACGGCACCCTCGTCGATAGTCTTGAAGCCATCGTTCTGGCGATGATGGAATCCTGGAGGCAGCACGATTTGAGTCCGCCCGACCCAATAGCCATCCGTCGGGTGATTGGGCTTTCCCTTGTTGAGGCCATGGCGATCCTTTTGCCCGAGGAACGGCCCTCTCTTCATCATTCGCTTGCCGAACACTATAAAACCGCCTTTCAGGGCCTGCGGGCGCGGCCCGATCATGATGAACCCCTCTATCCCGGCGCGATTGAGGCGCTGGACGCTCTTGAGGCGAAGGGTTTTGTGCTTGGTATCGCGACCAGCAAGTCCCGGCGTGGAACGCTAAAAACCCTTCAAATGCATGGACTTGAGGATCGTTTTGTGACCATTCAGACCCCCGATCAGGGTCTCGGCAAGCCCCATCCGGACATGCTGTTGCGTGCGGTGGCAGAAGCCGGGGTGGAACCTGTTGACACGGTGATGATCGGCGATACAGTTTTCGATATGGAAATGGCTAGGAATGCGGCCATCACAGCTATTGGTGTCGGTTGGGGCTATCATGACATTGCGGATTTGCATACGGCTGGCGCCTCAAGCGTGCTTTCCGGGTTCGATGAACTTCCCTCGGCCGTTTTTGAGATTATGGAGGATTAACTGATGCGTCTCTCTACAGTATTCAAGGCACTCGGCGTTCTAGTGGTGGCTGCAATAATTGGCGGCTATTTTTTCCTTCAATCGATTGATTTTGGCCAGTATCGCGGCTTGATTGAAGAGCAGGCAAAGGCTGCCACCGGGCGGGATTTAAAAATCGCCGGCCAGTTCGAGCTCGATCTCCTGACTCTGGAACCGGCTCTGACCGTTGATGACGTCACCTTGGCCAATGCACCTTGGGGGTCACGTCCGGAAATGCTCTCCATTAAGTCACTGGAACTGGAAGTTGCCCTGATTCCGCTTTTGAGCGGCAATGTGGTGGTCAAACGACTGGTCCTGGTGGCGCCCGATATTCTCCTTGAGACCAATAAGAAAGGCGAGGGGAACTGGGTCTTTGCGCCCGGCACGCCCCCCCCGGCGGTTGCAGATGCGGCTGCAGATAAAGAAAAAAGCACCACCACTCTGCCGGTGATCAACGAGGCGGTTATCGAGGATGCGGTGTTGACCTATCGCGATGGAGTAACGGGCAAGGAAACAAAAGTTGTCCTGTCGACTGTTAGCCTTGATGCGAAGGGCCTGTCGGCGCCGCTTTCCCTGAAGGGAAAAGGATCCCTGAACGGCGAAGCTTTCACCCTCGCCCTTAATGCCGGTTCGCTTCAGGATCTGACGACGGCCAACAAACCCTTTCCGATCAAGGCGGCACTCACCGCTGGTGGGGCGGAGATTAACATTGACGGCACCATTGCCGATGCCATGAAGGGCACCGGCCTCAATGCCACGGTTTCGGCAAAGGGCAAAAGCCTGGCCGATCTCGACAAACTCGCCGGGGCAAAACTGCCGCCGCTCGGTCCCTATAGCCTGTCGGCTCAACTCAGCGAGGCAAAGGGCACTTACAAGGCCGCCAATCTGGCTTTTAATCTCGGCAATAGTAATCTCGCCGGAGAGGCAACGGTCAAAACCGGCAAGGCCCTGGCCGTGGCTGCAAATCTCACATCCACCCTCATCGACTTGAAGGATTTCATCAAGGGGGGGGAGGCTGGTAAATCTGCCCCGGCGGCGGGTGACAGGAAAAAGGTCTTTCCCTCTGATCCCCTGCCGTTGAAGGCCTTGCGCGGCACCAATGCCAAGGTCTCTCTCAAGGCGGCCAAAATCCTTGCCGCAGATGGCAAGATTCCGCTGACTAATTTTGATCTCAATCTTTCCCTCAACAAGGGGGTTTTAACCATCAAGCCGCTTAAAACAGGCCTCGCCGGGGGTAATATTGATGCCAATCTGACCCTCAACGCGAGCAAGGCCAAGGCTTCCCTTGCCCTCAATCTCAACCTGAAACAGCTCGATATGGCGACGCTGCTTAAGGAAATGGAGGCGTCGGACGCGGTTACCGGCAAGCTCAATTCGACCATTTCCGTTAAAGGTCAGGGAACCAGTGTTGCCGCCATCATGGCCAGCCTTCAGGGCAAGAGCCAGGTCATCGTCGGTAAGGGCACCATTAAAAACAGCTATTTCAAGCTGTTATCGGCCGATATTCTCAAGGCCATCACCCCCTGGGCGAGTAAGCAAGACAACAATGGGCTCAATTGCGTGGTCAGCCGGTTTGATATCAATGGCGGTAATGCGGTCAGCAAGACCCTGCTGCTCGACACCACCAATGTGGTGATTACCGGCAAGGGGTCGATCAATCTCGGCTCTGAGAAGATCAACATGACGGTAACCCCGAAAACCAGTGATGTCTCCCTGATGAAACTGGTGGTGCCGATCAGTATAGGTGGCACCCTGGCCAATCCGACGGCGCTGCCCGATATGGGGGCGCTCGCCAAAAATGCTGCTGGCGATATCATCGGCGGAGTGAGCGGGGCGGTGACGAACCCGGTTGGTGCAATCAGCGGTCTGCTGGGCGGTGGCGGCGGGGGGAGTGCCTCGAAAAGCAATCTCTGCGCTGAGGCGATCAGCGGTAAGGCTCCGGCCAAGGCCGCTACGCCTTCGTCCACAGGTACGACGACGGGCACGACGACTGCTCCGACCCAGCCGAAAGAGGAAATGGGAACCCTTGAAGGCGTCGGCAAAACTCTGGAAGGCTTTGGCGAGGGGTTGAAGGGTCTCTTTAATTGAAGCGTTTCTATGAGAGCGCAGATGTCGATCCCCTCCTCAATGGGGGCTATCAAATCGTCCTTGACGATAAGCCGATCCGCACGCCAGGTGGCAACTCTCTGACCGTTTCCGGCCTTAACCTCGCCGTCGCCATTGCCGAAGAATGGTCGGCTCAGGATGAGGAGATCGACACTGCTTCAATGCCTCTCATGCGTCTGGCGGCGACGGCTATCGACCGGGTTACGGGGCGGCGCTATGCCATCATTGATGAGCTTGTCCGCTACGCTGAAAGCGATCTCTTGTGTTATCGCGCCGATGAGCCTCCTGATCTGGCGGATCGACAGGATTCTTTCTGGCAACCGCTTCTCGACTGGGTTGCACAGCGCTATAAGGCACCGCTTCTGGTCACTGTTGGAATAACCCCTGTTAGCCAGCCTTCTGTTGCCCTGCATAATCTCCGCGAGGCGATGGAAGAATTCGATGATATGGCGCTTTCTGGCCTGCACTCTGCGGCTTCCGACTGTGGTTCCCTGGTTCTTGCTCTTGCCTTGGCCGAAGGCCATATCGAGGCAGAACACGCTTTTGAGGCCTCACAACTCGACGAATCCTTTCAGATAGAGCGTTGGGGCGAAGATAGCGAGGCCTCAAAGCGACGATCTGGCCTTCGGGCGGATATAATTGCCGATCAGCGCTTCTTGAGTCTTTGCAGGCAGGGGTAGGATAGGGTAAACCTTCACTTCTTTCATTGCGGTGCGGAAAAGCCGCGTTTTGCCCCGTTTAAGGGCATATATACACAGACGATTCAGGGGCGAACATGCAGGAAATTCTCCGTCAGTTGGAAGAAAAACGGGCGCGCGCTCGAGCCGGTGGCGGTCAGCGCCGCGTCGATTCCCAGCACAAAAAGGGTAAGTTGAGCGCCCGTGAGCGGATCGATCTTCTGCTCGATCCGGGTTCCTTTGAGGAATGGGATATGTTTGTCGAGCATCGCTGCAACGAATTCGGCATGGGTGAACAGGCGATCCCCGGCGACGGCGTGGTGACGGGGTATGGCACCATCAACGGCCGCCTCGTTTTTGTCTTTTCCCAGGATTTCACTGTTTTTGGCGGCTCTCTTTCCGATGCCCATGCCAATAAAATAGCCAAGATTATGGACCGGGCAATGGATGTCGGGGCACCGGTGATCGGCTTGAACGATTCCGGCGGTGCCCGCATCCAGGAAGGTGTCGATTCCCTGGCCGGTTACGCCGAGGTTTTCCAGCGTAATGTAATGGCCTCGGGGGTTATTCCGCAAATTTCCCTGATCATGGGCCCTTGTGCCGGTGGTGCTGTCTATTCCCCGGCGATGACCGATTATCTGTTCATGGTGCGCGACACCTCTTACATGTTCGTTACCGGGCCTGATGTGGTGAAAACCGTTACCCATGAAGAAGTGACCCTTGAGGAACTGGGCGGGGCGGGGACTCATACCACCAAATCCAGTGTCGCCGATCTGGCCTTCGACAACGATGTCGAGGCATTACTCCAGACCCGCCGTTTCATCGACTTTTTGCCAGCTAATAATGAAGAAGCGCCGCCGGTGCGTGAGACTAAAGACTCGCCAGACCGCATGGAGATGTCGCTTGATACGCTGATCCCTGATAATGCCAACAAGCCCTACGACATGAAGGAATTGATCACCAAGATG
>JABJES010000306.1 GCA_018663165.1 Rhodospirillaceae bacterium | reverse complement strand
CGCCGCCAGCGCCCGCGCCATCAGCGCCTCAAAAACCTATGATAATTCCACTTCCTGCTCGTCGGAAAATGCCCTGGTCATTCTTGATCGGGTTTACGATGAGACCCTTGCCGCCCTTGCCGCCGAGGGTGGACATCTTCTCAACAGCGACCAAAAAAATGCCCTGGAAGGCGTTCTCTGGCAGGGCGGCAAACTCAACCGCGACCTCATCGCCAGGGACATCCCGACGCTGGCCAAAGCCGCCGCCCTGGGAGATCAGGCTTCAAGAGCCAAATTCTTTCTCATCGAGGAAAGTGACGCCGGGCCGAGTCATCCATTTTCTGGCGAGAAACTGTCGCTGGTTTTGACCATTTACCGGGCCGGGGATTTCGACGCCGCCATTGAGCGGATCAATTCCATTCTCGCCTATCAGGGCAAGGGACATTCCTGCGGCATTCATACAGGCGACCCGGAACATGCGCGTAAATTAGCCGCGCTCATACCGGTTGCCAGAGTGCTGGTCAATCAGCCCCACGCGCTCTCCCATGGCGGCAGTTTCGAGAACGCCCTGCCCTTTACCCAATCCATGGGCTGTGGCACCTGGGGCGGCAATTCAATTTCGGAAAACCTCAACTACCGACATTTCCTCAACCTCACCAATCTAGTGACAAAAATTCCCATGGACAAACCGGCCGAAGACGATCTGTTCGGTGATCACTGGGAAAAATTCGGTAAGTAGAGAGACGGCCTTAGGTTCCAACACCCTTATCACCAGCGGCAGCAGGCTCGCCCTCTTCGCTCTTTTCTCTCTCGCCAACGGCAGCTAGGCAGTCGGGGAATTTTTTAGCAAAACGAGCCAGATCGGCATTCTCAAGAGACACCGTAAGATGGGCGTTTTCCTCATCGTCGTGCCTGTCATCGACCCGGCCATGACTGTAAAGCCAGGCGATGGCCGCACCATCGGCAAGGGACACGGTGAACTCACCCAGATGCCTGCGTTGTGACAAGACATTATCAATGAGCGCCAGAAGATCGTCACAGCCGGTCCCGGTCAGGGCCGAGAGGGCCACCGTTTCGGGCATTCTTGCAGCGCGGGTCTCGATCGCTGCCTTTTCATCGCCGTCGTTGACCAGATCCGTCTTGTTCCAGACCTCAATCCAGCCCCGTGAATCAGTCGGTTCTTCGGTTTGGCGATCAAGGCCGAGATCGGCGAGAACTGCCATTACATCTGATTTCTGGCTCTCTGTTTCACGGTGGGAAATATCGCGTACATGGACGACGATATCGGCGGCAATGACCTCTTCCAATGTGGCGCGGAAAGCGGCAACCAGCATCGTCGGCAGATCGGAGATGAAACCCACCGTATCGGAAAGGATGATCTCCTGGCCCGAGGGAAGACACAACCCGCGCATGGTCGGGTCGAGGGTGGCAAAAAGCTGGTCTTCGACATAGACGTTTGATTTGGTCAATCGGTTGAACAAGGTCGATTTTCCGGCATTGGTATAGCCGACCAGAGCGACCACCGGATAGGGTACCTTTTTGCGCGCCTGACGATGAAGGGTGCGGGTCCGTTTGACCTCTTCCAGTTCCCGTTTGAGACGGGTAATGCGCTCGGAGATTTGGCGGCGATCAGACTCGATCTGGCTCTCGCCCGGCCCGCCCATAAAGCCAAAACCGCCGCGCTGACGCTCAAGATGAGTCCAGGACCGCACCAGACGGCTTTTCTGGTAACTCAAGGCCGCCAGCTCAACCTGAAGCACGCCTTCCTTTGTCCGCGCCCTTTCGCCAAAAATTTCCAGAATAAGGCCGGTGCGGTCGATGACCTTGCAGCTCAGAGCCTTTTCAAGATTGCGTTGCTGTATCGGGGTGAGTGCGGCATCGACGACCGTGAGGTCGATCTCTTCAACCTCAATGATATTGGCCAGCCGCTCGATCACCCCCTTGCCGAACAGGGTCGCCGGGCGCGGCCTGTCCAGACGGATGGTTTGGGCCTCAATAACATCAAGATTGATCGCCTGGGCAAGGCCGACAATTTCGGCAAGGCGCGCTTCCGGGTCGGCCTCTATCCTGGGAATTGAGGCGGCTTTTGCCACAGATTTACCGGACAGGTTTGGCTTACGGGAAAGAACGGGATGGAGAGCCAGAGCGCGTGATGTCATCAAGCACCCCCTAACCCAAGACCCGGCACGAAAAAAACCTTCCCGCCTGAGGCAGAAACGAAAAACTGAGGCCGGATCGACAGCTTAGTCTTCGCCGTCGCCGTTATCTTCATCATCGGTCGCAGGCTCATAAAGCTGGACCGGGGCGGCAGGCATGATAGTCGACACCGCATGCTTGTAGACAAGCTGTGAATGGGCATCACGCCGCAGAAGAAGTGAAAAATTGTCAAAGCTAGTGATAATACCTCGAAGCTTTATACCGTTTACGAGAAAAACCGTCACGGCCGTCTTGTTTTTACGGACATGATTTAAGAACACGTCCTGTACGTTCTGCGTTTTTTCCGCAGTCATTTTTACCTCCCCCCAATCTTATTATTCTTCATTGGGTCAGTTTTTTTGGCCCCGATCCCCCGATCAGGAAATTACACAGCCCTCCCGGCTGCAAAGCACAATCGATCACTATATATCCATTGAGATGCTTTTTTAGCTCTCTGTCTTCTAGATCGACAATTATAGTATGATATACATCGCTGTAACTCAATTTATGGTCTAGCTGAACAATGTTAATCGAGTCGTCGAGCATGTAGCGGTACTGAACAGAATAGTATTTTGATGCTTGTATTGGGCGATTCGCAGTAAGTGTCAAACGCAATAAGTCTTCGTTAACCGCTATTGTGAACGGTGAGCTAGGTTCTGGATTGTCATTCACAGCAATGGAATAAACATGTCCGTTTAGGCTCTTGCCGGGGGCTCCTAAGCGCCCTTTAATATTGATGATTGGGGCTT
>JABJES010000212.1 GCA_018663165.1 Rhodospirillaceae bacterium | reverse complement strand
TTCCCTTATCATAGGCGCTAAGGATGGCGTCGAATTGCGGCGCTGGCCGCGCGCCCCGGTAATGGCGCAGTTCAAAAGGAATGAGGGCGAGGGGGCCGGGCAGGACAGCGGGGATTGAGGCCAATCGGTCATTGGCAGGTGTTGCGATGATGAGCTGGCGGAATTTTGACGGCAGGACCGCCATGCCGTTCTCCCGCATAGCGCGCCGCGTCGCCTGTATGTCCGCCGCGCCCCTCGGCGCCGACCTTAGGAGTATTTTTTCATCCATGTCGCAGGTGTTTTTTCGTTAAGTCCCTGTTGTCGAAAAACACCCTCCATCCCACAAGTCATCCCACTGTAAACACAGCAAAAATTATGCCAGCGGGGGAACCCCAACGGCCTGATTGATCGCACAGCAACAGGCGCTGATTTATTTACCGCCTTGCAGGACGCCTAACTTCTCTCCCATCAGGAGATGTTGATAGGTTGTGACCCTGCGCCCACGGTCAGAACCGGCCTTGGTGACCACCTTGTGATCGGCCGGGACGGTGAGTTCAAACCCCGCATTTTTCTGAAAGAGCATCACAAAGTCAGACCCGCCAAACAGGAAGTCGCCGAGCATATCGCCTTTCTTGTGGTTTGATCCGACCTTGACGTTGTTTTCAAAATTAACCGACGAAACCTGGGCCATGCCCATGGGAATCAAGGCGACAAGCCCGTGCTTTCCGGTGTCGATGATCGTCACGCCACGGGTTTGAGAAAACTGCCAGCCGATCGAATCGATGGGGACGTATTTGCCTTCATCCGGGCTCCAGGCAACTTCAAGGGCGACATTCTGCACCAGGTTGCTGACTTCCTTAACGGTTCCGCCAACCGGAAAATGGTATCGGTGATAGTCGTTGACGTTGAGAAAATTATGGGTGAGGACGCCGCCATTGAAGGCGTCTTTGTATTTACTTTCCTTTCCGACAAGATCTTCAACACTGAAATACCGTGTCAGCTTCACTTTCAATCCGCCGCCGATGTGAATTTTCCCGTCCCCATCGATGGTCCACACACCTTGGGGAACCGAATCCGCAGGAGAGGAGACGATGGATTTATCGCCGGGAGATGCAATCGGTCGCTGGGACGGTGATTCGAGAAAGCGGGAAAAGAACCCGTTGAAGGTTGTCCATTTGTTTGTCGTTCCGTACCAGCCTTTTTTCATCCCAAACCGGGGGTCGTTGTAAAACTCCTTATAGGTTTTTTCGCTCCACGACGCTTTTGTATCGAGGAACTGGCCCCAGGCATTGGCAAAGTCACGAAGCCAGGAGGAAAACGGCCCGTAATATTGAATTCTGTTGTTGAACAGGCCCTTGCCGTCGAGCTCAGACAAGGGCTGATCAATCAGGAAATAGAAATAACAAATGCTTTGCAGTATTTGATCACGGATCAGGTTTTTCGGATTATTGATGACGACCTGTGGGATGAGCTCTGAGGCTTCATCTATATAGTCGTAATAATCCGCTAAATTCTGGGCCGGGTTTGTCTTTAAATCCGGATTGCTCTTCCTGGCTTCTGCAATTGATTTCTCCAGCAGGGATTTGAGCGCCGGGTCCTTTTCAAGCAAGGCGATAAGGCTTTGGGTAATAGGCTTGTGATCTGAGGCTTGTTGATCGGCCAGGGCAAAGGTTGAACTGGTGCAGAAAATTGCCGCCAATAATATGCCGGTGAAAAGAAGTTTGAATTTTGTAATTATTGATTGCATTGGTCTGTCCCTCCGGTTGCCTGATGACTTGTCATTTACGCGGAGTATACAGCGTCATTTTTAAGCCTTTCCAGAGCTTGCTTTAAAGGGGCAAAAACCCTAGGTTCCAAAAGGATCGGGGCGTGGCGCAGTCTGGTAGCGCACCTGCTTTGGGAGCAGGGGGTCGGAGGTTCGAATCCTCTCGCCCCGACCAACCCCGGCCGTAAGCCGGCGGCGTTTAGAAATTAGGGAGAGCGTCATGGATGTCAGGATCTATCAGCCGGCGAAAACGGCCATGCAATCGGGTCTGGCGCAAACCCATGACTGGGTGCTGGAATATCTGCCATTGGCGAAAAAAACCCATGATCCGTTGACCGGCTGGGTGGGGTCGGCTGATACCCGTCAGCAGATCCATCTTAAATTCTCCAGCCGTGAAGAGGCTGTTGCCTATGCCCAGGCCCATCGCCTTGTGGCTTTGGTTGAGGAACCTCACGTTAAACGCTATCGTCCGAAAAGCTACGCTGACAATTTCCGGCCCGACCGGATCAGATAATACCGCCTAAAGCGGTCCTAATGCGCCCTTAGCTCAGTTGGATAGAGCGACGGCCTTCTAAGCCGTAGGTCGCAGGTTCGAATCCTGCAGGGCGCACCAATTTCCTGGCGCACCAATTTCCTGGCGCACCATTTTCCAGGCGCACCATTTTCTTCAAATATGCCGTCGAAGTTGATTTGTAGTTATTGTCGCCGTCTGGTGGTTGTGGACTTTATGCCTTTACTTGACTGTTCTTTATTTAGCTAAAGTATAAATTAAATAATATTTACCATAATTATTTTCCATAACGTCTTTTTTTGCTTCATTGTCTATTTTAGGTTGCTTTAGGGCGGATATTTTTCCTTAATGTCCCTTCAAATCATGTTGTTTTGAGGGAGGGAGCATGAGCGCCTCTGAAATCGACCGCTTTATCACCGATCTTAAGGCCCAGGCGAATATGGTAAGTGACCTGCAGGAAGGCCCCGCCAGCGTTTCCCTGATGATCGACTATGCTCAGGCTCGAGGCTATGACATCACCATTGATGATGTGAAGACCTATATCCGGTCCACCGCCACCATGGAGTTGACCGACGAGCAAATTGATCAGATCGCCGCCGCCGGTCCCGGTAATACGGCCGGTCCGATTGTTACCCAGGTTGTCACCGAACAGACCGTTATTATCGCCAACGTCGTCATCGGCGTTTCCACCGTTATCGTCTAACTCAAATTTTGTAACTTGAAAGGAACTAAACCATGAGTGCTTCAGATATCGAACGTTTCGTCGCCGATCTTAAAGGCAATGCCGAGATGCTGGGTGAGCTGCAAAAAAGCTCGACCGGGCTGAGCCATGTGGTCGATTATGCCAAGGGCAAGGGCTATGACATCTCGCTCGACGAAGCCCAGGCCTATATCAAGGCCGAGGCCAAGACGGAGCTCGACGATGCCCAGCTTGATGCTGTCGCCGCCGGCAAGGGTCACCACCACAGTGTGGCCGATCCCGCCCAGACCCAGGTGGTTGTCATGGCTCCGCCCGCCGGTCCTCCCGCTGCCGCGGCCATCGTGGTGATGTAACGCCCTAAGAGATGAGGATTTTACGCCCCGGGGTCGTCTTGCGGCCTCGGGGTTTATTTTAACCGGGGGACGCTGAAAAAAGGTGCAAATAAAGACTGACGGTTTTAACCTGACCGGAGATACATAAATAGGGGGGGCGTTATGACGTTTCTTTATATTATTCTTGGCCTTGTGGTGGCTGTCGGGCTTTATGTCCTTTTTACCTATAATTCACTGGTCAGTTTGCGTAATCGGGTGTCGGAATCCTGGAGTGATATTCAGGTCCAGATGAAGCGCCGCTATGATCTCATCCCCAATCTGGTTGAATCGGTAAAGGGCTATGCGGGTCACGAGAAAAAACTGCTTGAGGCGGTGACCCAAACCCGCGCCACGGCCATGGGTAATTCCGGCACACCGGCCGAGCAGGCGAAATCGGAAAACATGTTCGCCGCCGCGCTCAAATCTCTTTTCGCGGTGTCGGAAAATTATCCCGACCTTAAGGCCAATGAGAATTTTCTCCACCTTCAGGGTGAGTTGGCACAGGTCGAGGACAAGATTCAGTATTCCCGGCGCTATTACAACGGCAACGTTCTCAATATCAACGTCAAGGTCGAACAGTTTCCGAGCAATCTGGTAGCCCGACAATTCGGCTTTGACCGTGCCGAGTTTTTTGAACTTGATGGGGGCGAAGCCGAAGCGGCCTCAGAGCCGGTTGCGGTTAAATTCGACTAGGGGGGTGAGATGCGCCGTTCCCGCCGCCTGGGATTCCTGCTTTTCCCTCTTTTCGCCTTTTCCGGCGTTTTTCTTGCCGGGAATGCTTTTGCCGATGAGCGCATAACCAGTTTCGATTCGAAGGTTGTCATCCATGGTGACAATTCGCTCAATGTTACCGAAACCATCCGGGTGACGGCTGAGGGGAAAAAGATCAAGCGCGGTATCTATCGTGATTTCCCAACTCGTTACGTAACGCTAAGGGGAACATCGTTTAATGTTGCCTTCGATGTCGCTCGGGTTTTGCGCGATGGCAAACCGATACCCTATTTGGTCAAACCTTCATTGAACGGTGTGCGGGTTTATCTGGGCGAAGAAAACGTCAAGATCAAGCCCGGTGCATACACTTATACACTCTCCTACAAAACTGATCGCCAGATCGGATTCTTTGACGGCTTTGACGAGCTGTACTGGAACGTTACTGGCAATGAATGGGATTTTCCCATCGACAAGGTTTCGGTTGAGATCGATCTACCCCCTGGCGCCAGTGTTCTCGAACATGCGGGGTATACCGGGTACACCGGCGACCAGGGGCGGGACTTTTCTGTTCGCTCGTCCGGCTCGGGTAAAATTTCATTTGCCAGCACGCGCGCCTTGAAACGCCATGAGGGTCTGACCGTCGCTGTTTCCTGGCCCATTGGTTACGTCATCCGACCGACATCAAAAGAGAAACTCACCTTGTTCCTGATCGATAACGGGGCGGCAATTGCCGGGCTGGTGACGCTGTTGGTGCTTCTCGCCTATTTCCTTGCCATCTGGTCGAAGGTCGGGCGGGACCCGAAATCCGGCACCATCATCGCCCGCTACGCCCCGCCTGATGGTCTGTCTCCGGCGGCCACCCGTTACGTCATCAAGATGGGGGCCGATGAAAAAGTCTTATCGGCGGCGCTGATTAATATGGCCGTGAAGGGTCATATCCTGATCGATGAAATGGCTGGCGATTACACGGTCGAACGTCTGACCAAAGACACCTCAACTCTCTTTCCCGGCGAGGCGGCTCTTTCCCATTCCCTGTTTGCAGGGGATCAAACCCGTATTGAGCTGGATACCAAAAACCATGAGAAACTGGACAAGGCCCGCGAGGCGCTGGAAGGCAAACTGAAAGGCGAATATGCAAAAACCTATTTCAAGACCAATTATCTTTACCTGATCCCCGCATTGCCGATTAGCCTTCTCGGCATCCTCGCCATGGCCATGTTTTCTCATGACATTCCAGGGGCGATTTTCGTCTTTTTCTTTCTATCAATCTGGACCAGCGCATTTCTTTTCGTTGTCATGATTGGTTTTAAGTCAATAATCTCTCTCACCAACAAGCCTGGATTTAAATCGGTCTTCAAGGTTTTACACTCAGGCATTTTTGTCCTGGCCATTGGATATGGCGAGTTCAGCAGCATTGATCTCATGTTGGAAGTTACGACTGTGCCAGCCATGGTTGTTTTCTTTGCCATGATCGTCTGCGTCTTTATCTTCTATCAGCTCAACAAGGCGCCGACCCAACTCGGGCGCCGCGTCATGGACGAGATCGAGGGGTTCAAGCGTTATCTAAGTGTCGCCGAGCAGGACCGCATGAATGTGATGAATCCGCCTGAGAAAACGCCTGAGCTTTTTGAGAAATTTCTTCCCTATGCCTTGGCTCTGGGGGTCGAACAGCAATGGAGCGAACAGTTTAATGATGTGCTGGCGGCGACTAAGGGGCGCGACGGTTACCGCCCCGGCTGGTATCACGGCACCAGAAGTTTCACCAATGCGGGGAGTTGCGCTTCGGCGATGAGTGGAGCCTTTGCAGGTGCGGTGGCGTCTTCGGCCATGTCGTCGGGCTCGGGCGGCGGCGGCGGTTCCGGTGGTGGTGGTGGCGGTGGTGGTGGCGGCGG
>JABJES010000305.1 GCA_018663165.1 Rhodospirillaceae bacterium | reverse complement strand
CACAGGGCGATGGCGAACATACCGACAAGGCGATTTATGGTCTCGGCAATGCCCCAATGGGCGCATCCCTCCAGAATAACTTCTGTATCCGAGCGGCCTTTGAAGGGGATGCCAGCCTTGACCAGATCGGCATGGAGTTCAGGAAAATTATAGACCTCGCCATTATAGGCGATCACCCATTCGCCGTTTCCCGACACCATGGGCTGATGCCCCTGAGATGAAAGGTCGATAATGGCAAGGCGGCGGTGGCCGATGGCAATACCGGCATCGCCATCGCACCAGATGCCGTCGTCGTCGGGACCACGATGACGCAAGGTCGTTGCCATCTTTTTGACGATGGTCGCCATGTCTTTTTCGGAACAATTGCCCGAGGGATCGAAAAAGCCGGTCAGACCGCACATCTAGAAGTTCCTTAACGGCGAAAAAACAGGCCCGTTATGGCCTGATCGTATTTGACCTCGGCGAGAGCCCCATGGAGGGCGATTGAAGGAGGTCCCGAAATATCCGGTGATAATGCGGGGCGGGTTCAATCATTTCAAGTTTCACGCTGGAGATAATAGAAGATGATATCCAACCCCTGATACAGGGCACATATATTTGAGTAATTATTATGTAAGTAAAGAAATTGATTTAGTCGTGTCGAAAATTCCTTCTTGCATTGACAATCACAATATGTAGTGGCATAAAGTATAGTCACAGTCGGAATGCATAAATATTGTGTTTGGCTGCCGGTGGAGTTATCTCTCAAAAGGAACGAGGGAGATTGTTCCTTGCTCTTTGAATACAGTGTTTTTCTTTATCAGAACTTGTGATTTCATTTCTCTGTTTCCCATGGGGGGTATAAAATATGTCTAGTCTTTTAGCTTTATCTATCAGTATTGGCGGTCTTGGTTTCGTTGCAACCTGGTTGGCCCTTGGACCTTTGGGCCCGGTCGTCCAGATCTGGGGCGTGTTTATCGGCTGGGGCTGCTATTTCGCTTCCGGCGGCAACGCTGAAGGTCTGAAAGGCGCTATTTTCGGCCAAATCCTCGGCGTGGTTCTTGCCGTCGTTGCCCTTAATCTGCTGAGCGCTGTGCCGCTTGGCGCTCTGACGGCACCGATCTGGGTTGGCGTGACGGTCTTCGTTCTGGTCTTCGCATCTCAAGTCGAAGCTTTTGCCAATATTCCGGCTGCCGTTTATGGCTATGCCACCACTGCGGCACTTGCACTGCTTGGTGCTGATGAGATCGGCCTCGATGCCGGGGCGCTTGATCTCAGCAATCCCGGTGCTGTTGCCATCATCTCACTGGTTGTTGGTGGTATCTTTGGTGCTCTTTCCGGTCGCCTTGCCGGTGTTCTCGGTAAAGGCTGATCGTCTGAATAACGCTTTTTATCCGGTCTGATTGTTCCCGTCCGATATTTACGTATAGGACGACCTCTGGCCGGGGGATTATAGCCGCCGCACACCCGCTTTCAATTAGGTGTGCGGCGGTTTTTTATTTCTGTGCACTGGCACTTCAGACCCATCGTTAATTGACGATCTTCGGTGACGGCTTGCTGGCAAGTCCCTAGAATGGGCAGGATCAGGTGAAACAGTTAAATTCGATTGCGGCGAGGCCTTTTCACCCGCCATCAGGTTTTTTAATGAAACGTTCCGGCAAACTTCCTCTAGCCCAGTCTTCGTCGGCCCCGTCAAACCAGGCCGATATAGACAGCTTTCTATCAACTCTGAGCAAGATTCCTCCGCGCCCAAAAAGCAAAGGCCGGGGCCGCCTTCTCTTTGCCATGGATGCCACTGCCAGTCGCGAGCCGAGCTGGGATCAGGCCTGTAAAATCCAGGGTGAGATGTTCACCCAGACCGATGGGTTAGGCGGGCTGGAAATCCAGTTGGCGCATTTTCGGGGGTTTGGGGAATTTGAGGCCACTCCATGGCTTACGTCCTCGCAAGAACTTGTGCGCCGGATGACGGGGGTTTTTTGCCTCGGCGGGGAAACCCAGATCGGGAAAGTTCTTGCCCATGCTTTGGATGAGAATCGGAAAAACCACATAAATGCCCTCGTATTTGTTGGCGATTGCTGTGAGGAGGATGTGGACGCTCTTTGTAGGCTGGCTGGTGAGTTAGGGCTCGGCGGTGTTCCCGCCTTCCTTTTTCACGAAGGAGACGACCCGGTTGCGGGGCGGGCATTTAAACAGCTTGCCCGTTTGACCGGTGGGGCCTATTGCCGTTTCGATCAGGGCAGCGCAAAGCAGCTACGTGATCTTCTGGCCGCAGTTGCTGTTTTTGCTGCCGGTGGACGCAAGGCGTTGGCCGATTATTGCAAGCGCTCTGGCGGCGCTGTCGGAGATATCTCCAGACAGCTCCGGCTACAGGGTCCGGAAAGGCAGTAAGGGGTCGGGATGATCGCTTATTTTCTTTTTGGAATTTTGCTGCTTGTTGGCCTTGTTCTGCTCAGTCGCTGGTTTATATCCGCTGATCCCAAGGTGATGGCGCGGGTGGTGAAAACGACTCTTCTTACTCTGGCTGTTCTGGTTATTCTTTTTCTGGCGGTGACCCGGGGTGCGGCGGCCTTGGGTGGTCTTATCGCTCTTTTGCCCTTTGTTATGCGTTGGCACGGTCTATGGCGGCGGCTGAAGAATATGGGCGGCCCGTCACCGGGCCAGACCTCGGAAGTGGTTACCGATTATCTCCATATGAAGCTCGATCATGACAGCGGCGAGCTTGATGGGATGGTGAGCAAGGGCGGTTTCGAAGGTCGTCGCCTTAATGAGATGTCGATTAAGGAACTGCTTACGCTTTTTGAGGAATGCCGGGAATTTGATGGCAAGTCTGTTCCCGTGCTCGAAGCTTATCTTGAGCGCTATTATCCAGACTGGCGTGAGGGGGAGGCTTTTGAGGAAGGAGAGGCCGGGTCAAATCGCTCTTCCCGCAAATCTGGCTCTGCCATGACAAGGCAAGAGGCTTATGAAATCCTCGGGCTTGAGGAAGGGGCGGGTGAAGAGGCTGTCCGTGAGGCCCATCACCGGCTGATGGTGCGAATTCACCCCGATCAGGGAGGGTCGAACTGGCTCGCCGCCCGCATAAACGAGGCCCGTGATACCCTGCTTGGTCTCTGAGCCGGGGTTGCCCCCGGTTTGTGGCTGTGGCACAACACAATCAGTCGTCGCGCTTGGATAATCATTGGAAATCCGGCGCTTCATTCCATTGTCTTTTCATATCAAACAGGACGAGATGTCAGGCAAGATACGTAAGGCGGTCTTTCCGGTAGGCGGGCTTGGAACACGGTTTCTTCCTGCCACCAAGGCGATGCCGAAGGAAATGCTCCCGGTGGTCGACAAGCCCCTCATCCAGTGGGCGGTCGAGGAAGCTCAGGCTGCCGGAATCGAGGAGTTTTATTTTGTCACCGGTCGCGGCAAGACCGCCATCGAGGATCATTTTGACCGCTCCTATGAGCTTGAGCAGACTCTGGCGGCACGGGAAAAGACGGAGCTTTCCAATGAAACCATCCGCTTGACCGAATCTCTTGGGCGAGTTGCCTATACCCGCCAGCCCGAACCCCTCGGCCTTGGCCACGCGATCTGGTGTGCCCGCCACCTCGTCGGCGACGAACCTTTTGCCGTTCTTCTGCCTGATGATCTGGTGCTTGCCGAAAGGCCCTGTCTGACGCAAATGGTCGAGTCCTATGGCAAGACCGGGGGCAATATGGCTGCGGTCATGGATGTGCCAAAAGAACATACCAACAGATATGGCATTCTTGATATTGCCGGTGAGGATGGCCCATTGGTGTCGGTTAAGGGGTTGGTTGAAAAACCTGATCCATCGAATGCCCCCTCGACTTTATCTATAATCGGCCGCTATATCCTTCAGCCGCAGGTATTTGAGCGCCTTGAGGATCAGAAAAAGGGCGCAGGTGGCGAGATTCAGCTCACTGACGCCATTGCCGACATGATCGGAGAGACTCCCTTCCATGGTTTCCGGTTTGAGGGCAGGCGCTTTGATTGCGGTGATAAAATCGGCTTTCTCGAGGCCAATATCGCTTTTGCCCATGAAAGGGAAGATATGAAGGAAGCGGTGAAGAAAATTTGCCGTGAGTTTTCTTGAAACAAGGCATATAGAGCCCTTTATTCAACTATTTCTGAAACGACGTTATTCAAAGGATTGAACGCCCATGCGTATTGCCATGATTGGCACTGGTTATGTCGGACTCGTATCTGGCACGTGTTTTTCCGAATTCGGCGTTGATGTCGTATGCGTCGATAAGGACAAGGAAAAGATCGAGCGTCTCCAGAATGGGGAAATTCCCATTTACGAGCCGGGTCTTGAAGCCATGGTAGAAGCCAACGAACAGTCCGGGCGTCTAACCTTTACCACCGATCTTAAATCCGTTGTCGGGGGGGCTGACGCGGTTTTTATCGCCGTCGGCACGCCGACCAACAAAGACGATGGTCATGCCGATCTTTCCTATGTCTATGCGGCAGCCGAAGAGATCGCCGGTGCCCTTGAGGGCTATACGGTGGTGGTCAATAAATCCACCGTTCCCGTGGGAACCGGTGCCAAGGTGGAAGAAATTATCCGCAAGGCAAATCCTGAGGCGGATTTTGACGTTGCTTCGAACCCTGAGTTTCTGCGTGAAGGGTCGGCGATTGAGGATTTTATGCGCCCCGACCGGGTGGTGATTGGCGTCGGAAGCGAGCGCGCCCGTGAGGTTCTGCGCAAACTTTATCGGCCGCTTTTCCTTATCGAAAAGCCGATTGTCTTTACCAAGCGTGAAACGGCGGAACTGATAAAATATGCCGCCAACGCCTTTCTTGCCACCAAGATCACTTTCATTAACGAGATTGCGGATTTGTGCGAAAAGGTCGGTGCCGATGTCCATGATCTGGCCAAAGGGATCGGCCTTGACGGGCGCATTGGGGCTAAATTTCTTCATCCCGGCCCCGGTTACGGCGGCTCCTGCTTTCCAAAGGACACCCTGGCCCT
>JABJES010000252.1 GCA_018663165.1 Rhodospirillaceae bacterium | reverse complement strand
TTGTCTTGATTGTGGACGACCGCCTCGATCCCCTTCAAGCGGGAGTTGAAAAGAGTGTGTTCGGCTTTTCCCTGGCGCGCGCCGCCATAGGCATACCCCCCCCAGGCGACATAGGCCCGGGCCAGATCGGCACTGTCCGTCCATCCGCTCTCGTCGATCAACGCCTGTAGGCCGGCGCCGTAAGCTCCGGGCATGGAGCCAAAGACACGGGTCGATGCGCGAGCAAAGGCGGTCTCGTGCGTCAAGCCCTGAGCCTCGAAAGTTGCCGCTTCAAGGCGTACACGCTCGGCCAGCGGGTTGTCTTGCGGCCCCTCGTCGAGGGCGGCGACGGCGGCAACGGCGCTGTCAAACAGATCGACAAGACCGGGAAAGGCGTCGCGGAAAAAGCCTGAGATCCGCAGCGTTACGTCAACCCGGGGCCGGTCAAGCAGGGACAGGGGGAGAATTTCAAATCCGGTGACCCGGCGCGATGCCGGTTCCCAGACCGGCTGCGCCCCAAGCAGGGCCAGGGCCTGGGCGATATCATCGCCGCCGGTGCGCATGTTGCTGGTGCCCCAGACCGACAGGGCGAGGCGTTTGGGCCAGTCGCCGTTTTCCTGGGCATGGCGCTCAACCAGGCGTTGGGCCGATTTCCAGCCCAGTTGCCAGGCCGATGGGGTCGGCACAGTGCGGGTATCGACGGAATAAAAATTGCGCCCGGTGGGCAGAACGTCAGGCCGCCCGCGAGTCGGTGCACCGGACGGGCCGGGGGTGACAAAACGCCCCGAAAGCCCGTCAATAATTCCCGAGATTTCAGCCGTGCCGCATCTTTCGACAGCGCCGCGAAGATCGCTTTCCAGCCAGGCGAGAATTGCGCGGGTGCGGGTCCATTCCGGAGGCGCAACATTTTCTCCTGAAACCAGGGATCGGGCCAGTTTTTCAAGGCGCTCCACCGTGTCACCGATCAGCCGCCATAAGGGGCCGTCGGCCAGGATGGGGGGGCGCGGGCCGTTCCAGGCTTTGCCCATATTGCAGTCCAGGGGGTCAAACCCGCCGCCGCCCAAGCCGAGATCGTCAGCCAGAGCACGGATCAGTGAGGCGTCTGCGGCCTCACCGGTGCCGCGCGGGGTGCGCAGCAAGGCGACAAGCAGATCGGTCATCTGGTCGTCCTCGGGCGATTGGCCGAAAATATGGAGGCCGTCGCGGATCTGCATTTCTTTGAGATCACAGAGATAGGCGTCGAGCTTGGCCAGCGCAGTCGTTTCGTTATCGTTTTTATTGATGCCACAATCAATATCAAGGCCGGAAAGCTGCACCTTTTCGATGATGTCCCTGGACAAAACCTCAATCCGCCGGGGGTCGAGGCCGCTGGCCTCATAATATTCGTCGGCCAATTGCTCGATCTCGGCCAGCGCTCCGTAACTCTCGGCCCGGGTTAAGGGAGGGGTCAAATGGTCGATAATAACCGCGCCAGATCGCCGTTTTGCCTGGGTGCCCTCGCCGGGATCATTAACGATAAAGGGATAGAGATGGGGCATCGGTCCCAAGGTGGCCTCGGGATAGCATTCTTGCGAGAGGGCCAGCGCCTTGCCGGGCAGCCATTCAAGGTTGCCATGCTTGCCCATATGGATGATCGCCTGGGCCTTGAAATCGTTACGTAGCCAGAAATAAAAGGCAAAATAATTATGGGGCGGCACCAGATCGGGGCTGTGATAGGTCGACTTGGGGTCGATGTTAAAGCCCCTTGCTGGCTGGAGACATATCGTGACGTTGCCAATGCGATAACAGGGCAGGGCAAATCCATCTGTCTGAACGAAAGGATCCGTGTCGGGGGCGCCCCAGCGATCTTCAACCGCCCGGCGCAGGCTCTCCGGCAAGGCGTCAAAGTGGCGCTGGTAATCGCTCAAAGAAAAGGTTTCGCTAACGTTTCGGTTTGCCAGATCAGCGAAATCATTGGTCGGCCCAGAGGCCAGGCGCTCGATCAATTCGGCCCCGTTTGAGGGCCTGCCGGTGACGTCATAGCCAGCGTCTTCCATAGCTTTAAGCACTTTTATTGCCCCTGCCGGGGTGTCCAGCCCGACGCCGTTGCCGAGGCGTCCGTCCTTGTTGGGATAATTGGCCAGCACCATCGCCACCCGGCGATCATGGGCTGGCGTGCGCCGCAGTTCCGTCCAGGCCAAGGCCAGATCGGCGGTAAAGTTGATCCGGTCCAGGCGTGGCTTATAGGCGATAATATCGCATTGGCAACGATCGTCCCGTTTGAGGATTTCCTTAAACGACAGGGCGCGGGTGAAAATCCGCCCGTCAACCTCCGGCAGGGCCACGTTCATCGCCAGATCCCGCGGCGAGAGACCGTGGAGGCCTTGCACCCAGGCGTCTTCTGTCATGCCGGCAAAGACGATTTGCAGCACCGGCGCGGCCTCGGGGTTAAAGGGGGCGGGGGTGAATTCTCCGCCTGGGGTGGAGAGGGCAAATCCGGTGCCGTTGAGGATCACATCGGGGGGGGCGTTTTCGACAATCCCGGCGATCAGGGCGGCAGCCATCGGGTCTTTGAGGCTGGTCGCAAAGAGGGGCAGAGGGTTCAGGCCTCGTTCGGCAAGCGCAACAATAAGCGCGTCAATGGGGGTGGTGTTGGCCGCCTGGACCAGGGCGCGATAAAAGACAATCGCCGCAATTGGCGCCCCCTCGCGCCAGGTTTGCCGGATATCGTCAAGTGTTGCGGTGGTTTGGCCCGGCCAGTAGAGCCCGGCGCGCATTAAGGCGGCGGGTTCAATCCACGGGGTTTTACTTTTCGCCGCGTCAGGGCTGATCAGATCGGCTGCGTAACGGATAAAGTTGACCGCATTCTCAATTCCCCCATGGACGCCGTATTGCCAGAGACGGTGGGCGGCTTCCTGGTTGAGGGTGGAGAGCGCATTGAGCCCGGCATCGGGCTGATCGTCGCCGGGCAGAAAGGCGAGGGGAATATTATGTTGCCGGCAGGCGCTGGCGATTTGTTCGGCCCCGTAAGGCCAATAGCCAACACCGCCAAGCAGGCGAATGACAACAAGTTTTGCTTTCGAAACAATATTCTCGACGAAAAGATCAACCGACAGATTGTGGCTGAGGTTCATGAAGTTGGCCAGGCGCAGGCTTGGAATGCCTCCGTTTTCCCCGGCTTGGGTCACCTGTTCGTCGGTGATCAGTTCGTGAGCTGTGGCAAGGCAGGCAATTTCACTGTCGGCGGCACTCAGGACGACAATGTCACCGGGGCTCTGGCCAAGATCGACGGCCTCGCCTTTTTCCATCACGCCGCCCGGTTGTGCTGCCAGCAGATGCATGGCTCAGCTTCCTTCCGGCCCCGAAATGATAACCTCGATGGCACTGGCATCAAGGCCCTTGCTGCCGATCACTACCAGCGCTCCGCGCCGGGTTTCATCAAGCTTCCAGGGGCGGTCAAAATAATGCTGGAACCGGCCACCAACCCCTTGAACCGCAAGGCGCATCGGTTTGTCCGGTATTTCGGCAAATCCTTTGATCCGCAGGATGTCATGGTGGGCGCTGGCCTCTTCGAGGCGGGCGATGAAGGCTCCGATATCTGTGATAGAGCCGATCTCAAGGGTGAAACTGTCAAAATCATCGTGATCATGTTCCGCCTCTCCGTCGTGACAGGATGGCCGCGCCGCGATGTCATCCTCGGCGGCGGCGTGCAGGCCGAGCAGAACCCTGGGATCAACCGCGCCCTCTTTTGCCGTAACGGTTTTCACCGATGGGCGCATGGTGGTTGTGATCTGTGCCAGCAGGGCGCTGAGTTGATCGGCGTCAAGCAGGTCGGTTTTATTGAGTACCACAAGATCGGCGCAGGCGATCTGGTCGGAAAAAACTTCTTCGAGCGGATTGTCGTGGTCAAGACCGGGGTCTTCCAGGCGTTGCTTTGCCACCGCTTCCGGGTCGTCGGCGAAACGACCCTCATGGACGGCCAAACTGTCGAGCACGGTAATCACTCCGTCAACAGTGATGCGTGCCCGCACTTCCGGCCAGTCAAAGGCTTTTAACAGGGGCTTGGGCAGGGCCAGTCCAGAGGTCTCTATAATAATGTGCTCAGGCGGCTCGTCGCGCTCAATCAGTGCTGTGATTGTGGGCAGAAAATCATCGGCCACGGTACAGCAGATACAGCCATTCGCCAGCTCGACAATATCTTCTTCGCCACAAGCCGGGTCGCCGCAGCCGTCCTCGCCATTCTCACCCTTCGCCCCGCCGCCCATAAGCAGCTCGCGGTCGATCCCCAGATCGCCGAATTCGTTGATAATAAGCGCCAGGCGTCGGCCATTGGCGTTTTCGAGAATATGGCGGATAAGGCTGGTTTTCCCGGCGCCAAGAAAGCCGGTGACCACAGTGGCCTGAATTTTATCACGCATCAACGGGGGCATGGACAAGTCCTTTAATTCTAAGAATCAGTGGTCGGGGTTTTGAGATAGAGAGGCAGGCCGGCGGTGACAAACACCACCTGATCGGCTTGCGCTGCGAGTTCCTGATGGAGCGTCCCGGCATGATCACAGAACTGGCGGGCCAGGGCGTTTTGCGGCACGACGCCCAGGCCGACTTCGTTGGAAACGAAGATCACCGTCCCTTCGAGCCCGGCCACGGCATCGAGCAGGGACCGGATTTCGTTGGCGACGTCGCGCCCGGCGGCCAGAATGTTGGACAGCCACAGGGTCAGGCAATCGACGAGAATGGGGCGATCGGTGCGGCAATGGTCTTGCAGGGCGGCGGCCAGATCAAGGGGGGCCTCAATCGTTTCCCAGCGTTTGCCGCGTCGTGTTTTGTGTTGCTCAATGCGATGGCGCATTTCCGGGTCGCGCGCGCTGGTTCCGGCCTCGGCGGTGGCAAGATAGAGGGCGCTTTCAGCCGCGCCCAGGATCAGGCCTTCGGCAAAGCGGCTCTTGCCCGAGCGCACGCCGCCCAGAACAAGAGTAAGGGCGGGCAGGTCTTTCCCAGGGGCAACAGCAGACGGTTTTGAAGCAGACTTTTTTGAAGTAGTCGGTTTTGAAGCAAGCATGGCGAGATCCTCCACCCGAGGATGAAAATGGGCCGACACAAACCGGGGAGGTCTCCTGGCTCGGATTCGTCATCCGCGACGCCTTCCCAGCCTGTTTATGGCCAGTGGCGCGCAACCCGCAGGTCGCGGATGTCCTCCTTACAGTTGCGGGGGCAGCGCCGGCCTGGCGGAATATTCTGAAGACATTCAGAGCCGTTCCGCGGCACCGGACTTCCCTGTCCCGGTTTGCAAATGAGGGCGGACTCTAGCACGAGGGTTCGCGCCCGCACCATAAAAGGATTCGCTCTATTTTATCCCAATCTGGTTCATGTTGCAGACTGGTTAATGTTGCAGACCCGCCAGACGCCGCCTTCTTTGGGCTCGCTTTTGATCCAGTCGATACAGCTCAGGGAAAGATGGCCGAGATCAAGGCAAAGCGCCTTGTCTGGTGTCAGGTCAAGGGCCAGGGCCAGAGCGGCGCGAATGGACCCGGCATGGGCGACGGCAATAATGTCGGCTCCGGGATTGTCTTGGCAGAATTGATGCACTGTCGGGGCGACCCGCTCTATAACGTCCCTGAAACTCTCGCCGCCGGGGGGGTGTGCATTGGCGGCATTAGCCCAGAAGGCGCGGGCTTCATCGGGTCGTTTGTGCGCGATCTGGTCATGGGTTAATCCCTGCCAGTCACCAAAATGCTGTTCGTTAAAGGTCTCGACGATCACCGGTACCGGGGAGGCGGTCGGGGGGCCGATATGGTCGATATGCTGGCGTAGGGCCTCGGCGGTTTGGCGGGCGCGGGAAAGGCTGCTGGTCAGCCAAAGGGCGTCTTTGGGCAGCCAGGTCGCCAGCCGGACAAGGGGGGCGCTGTCGGAAAGATCGGCATCGACATCCATTTGACCGTGAACAAGCGGCGGTGAAGTCGGATCGCTTTTAACAATTGGGGCATGGCGGACCCACCACCAACGGACGGTCCCGGTAGGCGAGGACACAGCTTAGAGAACGGCGAGGGCGGCGAGGAGAACGGCGATTTCACAAATCTGCTGGGCAGCACCCAGAACATCGCCGGTATAGCCGCCGATCAGCCGCCGTGAGAGTTCGATAACGCCGAAACAAGTGGCGATTGCAATGATGAGCGCAATAAACCCGCCGACAGGACCGAGGAAAAGCAGGGTCAAGGCACCGCCTAGCGCTAAAGCGGCATAAAGAGAGGCGTCGTCGGGGCTGCCAGCACTTACCGCCAGACCGCTTTTGCGGGATGGTTTCAGGCGATGGGCGATCAGTGGCAGGGCGGCGCGCGACGCGCTGGCGGCGGCGATTAAGGCGGCGCTCGCGGCCCCCACATCGCTAAAGCCAGCCAGGATTGCGACACGCAGGGCGATGGAAAAAATAAGCGCGACAACACCAAAACTGCCGATCTGGGTGTCTTTCATAATGTCGAGGCGGGTTTGCTTGCTGGTGCCAGCACCAAAGCCGTCGGCAACGTCGGCCAGCCCGTCCTCGTGGAGGGCCCCGGTCAAAAGGGCGATGGCAAGAATGGCAAGAAGCGCGCCGACCAGTGGTGTCCAGCCGAATATCTCACTCAACCCCATGATCAGGCCGCCGAAAATGCCGAGGGAGGCACCGATTATGGGAAAGGCGCGCATGGCCGGGGCGATTGCGCCCTTTTTTATTTCTAAACCGAAGCTGGCGGGGAGGGGAAGGCGGGTCAGAAAGAGCAGGGCGATGCGCAGGTCAGACCCCCATCCGGAAAGAATCTTGCGCGCCTCATCGCTATTCGGCACCAGAGAATCCAGGCCGTCGGAGGAGGCGTCGGATTGGGTTGGGGAAGGCTTTTTTTTCCGATCGGCCATGAGGCTGACTTTCCGGTTGACGGTTGCGCGGGGGGTCGGATCGTTTATAAGACAGATGTTGCCTGAACGCCATGAACATCGGTTTTTTTCTGTCATAAAACATGAGATCTTTGCTCCTCTCGCTCGTTGCCAAAAGGATTTGAATGACATCTCCTGCCCCGCTTACCAGTTTTAATGATATCCGGGCCCTGATGGAGGCATTGCCGGGGGCTGATGATGCGGCGCGCGCGGCAACCCAGAGCCACGACGCGGAATTAACCAAGCCCGCCGGGGCCTTGGGCAGGCTTGAGGAGCTGAGCGCCTGGGCCGCGGCCTGGCAGGGTGTTCACCCGCCCCGCGCCGATAAAGTTTTGCTTTGCGTGTTTGCCGGCAATCATGGCGTAGCGGCGCGCGGTGTCTCGGCCTATCCGGCGGAAGTAACGGCCCAGATGGTGCAGAACTTTATTCGTGGCGGTGCCGCCATCAATCAGCTTTGCGAAGCCGCCGACGTTGAGATGCGGGTTTACGAGATGGCCCTCGATCAGCCGACGGCAGATTTCACCATTGCACCGGCGATGAGTGAGGAAGAATGCGTCCAGGCCTTCACCTACGGCATGGCCGCCGTTGATCTGGATGCTGATCTGCTTTGTCTCGGTGAAATGGGGATTGCCAACACAACGTCTGCCGCCGCCCTTTGTGCCGGACTTTTTAAGGGAAGCGGTGCCGATTGGGTGGGGTCAGGCACTGGAATCGATGCCCAGGGTCTGGCGCGCAAGGCGCAAACAATTGATACTGCGCTGGCCTTCCATGGGGCGGCGATGGGCGATCCTTTTGACGTTCTCCGGCATCTCGGCGGTCGTGAGTTGGCTGCAATCACAGGTGCTGTGCTGGCGGCAAGGCTGGCGCGGGTGCCGGTTCTTCTCGACGGTTTTGCCTGCACCGCAGCGGCGGCTGTTTTGGATGCCGCACAGGCCGGGGCGCTCGACCATTGCCGGGTCGGCCATGTCTCTGCCGAGCCTGGTCATGCCGGGTTGCTGGAAAAGATCGGCCAATCGGCCCTGCTTAATCTCAATATGCGGCTGGGCGAGGGAACCGGTGCGCTTCTGGCTCTTGGCCTGGTGCGTGCGGCCATAGATTGTCATAGGGGGATGGCGACCTTCGCCGAGGCTGGCATCAGCGAAAAAGAGGACTGATTTCTTTGTTGATCCTTTTTCTCCTGCGGTTAAAACTTGCCGTCATGCACCCGGTTAAATATTTTTTTTCCGTCCCGTCGTTTTTCCGTCCCGTCGCATTCTGGTGCCTGATCGTCGTGCTTGGTGCCGGATTCTCAAGCCCAGGGCTTGCCGCCGATCTTATTGTTCAGGTGGATGGCGTGCGCAATAGCGAGGGGTTGGTCCGCCTCGCTCTTTATGACCGGGCCGAAGATTATCCCAGAAAGGGCAAGGCGATCATCACCGAGGATGTGCCAGCCGAAAGCGGCAATATGACCTTTATCATCCCTGATCTGGCGGCGGGCAGCTACGCCATTGCGTTGTTTCACGACGAAGACGGGGACAATGATTTTGATCAGAATTTCATCGGCTTTCCCGAAGAGGGGTATGGCTTCAGCATGAATGCCAAAGTCTTTCTCGGGGCGCCGCGTTTTTCTGAAGCCGCGTTTGCGCTCGGCGACGAAGGGGAAACGATAACGGTCACCCTGGTTTACTGGTAGGGGTTGCGGAGAACGCTTTTTGAATTTGCCCGCCTAAGGGAAGGGCTGTCGCCGTGCAGAACGCATATAGCCGGACGGCTCAGAGCAGAACGCTCAGAGCTGGGCGGCGAAGGATTTGAGAAATATGATAGCGCTAATGATGGCGATAACGGCGAGGGCGAACCAGATGGCCTGGCCGATACCGCTGTCTTTTGCCGCGTCGGGCTTTTGCCGTTCCCTATTGGGTCGAACATCTGGTTTTCTCTCCGCCGGTGCGGGCGTTGCTGGCGGGCTGACCTTGGCGCTGCGGAATATGACTCTGGCCGAGGTCTGGTTGGTGGCGTCGTCATAGGTTTCTTCGATGACCCGTATGTTGTTTTGGCGCGAATAGGATTCCAGTCTTTTGGCCTCGAAAAGAACAAGCGCCCGGTCGTCGAAGATCGAATCGACCTTCCAGCTTCCAGCCTTGTAAACCTCTATCTCGAAGGCAACGTTTTTTGTCACCGTCAGAACCTTTTTGATGGGGGGTAAATGTAGATGCTATTGGAATACAGCAGAACAAAACCTTTCGGCGCTGGGCCGGGTTGGATCAGGCCTCGTCCCCGTCGATTGTATCGGGCTCATCAAGGCGACAATTGGTGGCGCAAAGGAAGTGATCAATCGTCGTGCCGTCCTCGCTTAAGGGTAGGATGGCGCTGCGGAAAAGGACCTTTACACCCTTGTCGTTTTCAAATTCATCGCCATAGGTAATGGGAACGCGCTTGGCCAGCGCCCGGGTGTAAAGATTAAGCCCGTTGGTAATAAGACATTTTGGCGGCGCCGTGGAAATTGTCTTGCCGGTCACATCTTCGCCGCAGAGTTTCTTGATTTCATCGCCGCAAAAATCAACCAGGGGATCGGCTTCATTCCCCTCGATCTTGAGGATGACGCAATAGCCCCATATGTCGGACATTGCTGCGGGATCGAGATCGCCCTTGGCGGGAAAGGCGTCGTCCTGTCTGATGCTGCGCCAGTAATTGAGAATTCTCAGGCTTAGTCTTCGTTCCATGCCAGGGGGCAGATCGTCTTCACTCATGGTAATTCCATCCTCTATTTAATTTAACTTAATTTGCGCCTATTGCTAAAAAAAATTAAAGGGGAATAGTGTTCTTTTTCGTCGAGTTGATTACAGCTTTTCGGCGACTTCCTGAAGGCTGACGAGAAGCCATATCCCGAGCCCGATAATGACGGCGAATTTTATAATCAGAAAGGGAACGCTGCCGATAAAGGCGCGGAAGCTGATTTTGGTGTCCCGGGAAAATTTCCCGAAAGTGGAAAGCTCTTTCGGCCTGGCAACTTTCTTTTTCTTCGTCCCGTCCCCGGCGCCGCCATCCGAGGTTTCTGATGCCCTGGCCCGGCGGAAGATAACTTTCATCCGGTAGGTGTCAGAATTGGCATCGTAGATTTCCTGAACGACGCGCACGGAGGTTGTGCGTTTTCCCTGAAGGAGGCGTTGAGCTTCATAGATCGCCTCATCCTGGTCATCCTGGACGGAAGCAATGACCCATTGGCCGTTTTTATGTGACTGAACTTCGTAATTCGACATGGCTCAGATCAGGGCTCCGGTTTTTGTTTGTGCCTACGCACTTCGTGCCTTTTGGCTTTTCTTTAACTGTGGCTTTAAAAGTATTTCTTTAAACACTTTTATTTCATTATTCAGACTCTAACTTCAACTTGATGAAGCTCAGGTGATCTAAAAAACAAAAAAACCACACTCCTCGCCGGGTTCAATAGGAAAGCGAGATTCATTCAGGGTCTCAATCAGTTATCCAATATTATCGTACTCTATATAATCCTGAAAAATAATATGCATGAGTTTAACTACAAGCACAATAAGTCTTTTTTCGTGATGGGCTTAAATAATTTATGGGTATGTGCGAAGTCTACTAAATGTATTTTAAATAAAATATCATGTATTAAACTGAAGATAACAAATGGGATTTTATTTTCTCTTTGGCTCTGTGATGGCTATCACACCCATTAGATGGTTTTTGATCTATAATTGATGTTTATTTGGCGGATTGCGAAATTGCTTTGTCGTCCCCATGTTCTTAGCGGTTGTCGGGTTTGCCGATAATCCGTTCCGCCGGAGGAGATTGAAGATGAAAATATTTGACAGGCATATCCTTTCGATTTTCTGTGTCGTCACAGCCCTTTCGCTGGTTGCCGGATCGACGGCGGCCGAGGGACTGAAATTCAAATCGGCCAAGGATACCGCACCTGCGGCCAGTGAGAATGGCGCCGCTGCTGCAGAAGGTGTCGGAGAGCCGGTTCAGGTCGGCATGGCATCGAAGGTGTCGCGGCTGGTGCGCGGCTATATGGGCGACGAGATGGTCGAAATCAAAATGTCCTCCGAGATCTATCAGGACGAGCTGATCGAAACCGGCGCCAGTTCGGCTGCCGAGATCAAGTTCCTTGACGATACGGTTCTCAATGTTGGTCCAAATTCCAAGCTGATGCTCGATAAATTCGTCTTTGATCCCAACCCCAACAAGGGCAAAATGGTTATCAACGCCACCAAGGGCGTGATGCGCCTGGTTTCAGGCCGCATGGCGTCGAAGGCCTATACGGTCGTAACGCCGGTCGCCACCATGGGCGTGCGCGGCACCTCGTTCACCGTCATTGTTGATGATGACGGGGCCACCACCGTGGCGGTCTCCGACGGGGTGGTCAATGTCTCCAACCGCGAAGGCGTCGAGGTTGAGGTCAAGGCCGGACTGGCCACCAGCATCAAGCCGCGGGACGAGGCTGGTAAGGCACCGCCACCGTCTGAGCCTGGCCCACCACCACCGGAGCTCGACGAGGTCGTTGGCGAAATGGATCTTGCTCTGGATGATGCCGAAGTGATGCCGGAGGAACTGAGCACTCAACTCGCTGAAGGCGAGGAAGGGGAATCTCTGGACGAAATCGCAACCCGTGACGATATAGAACTGGACGTGGATGTAGCGGCCGATGGGACAATCATCCCCGAAGATGTGTTGCTCGGTGCCCTTGACGGCTCGCCTGAGGGACTGGTTGCCCTGGAAAGCTATCTGACCGCTGAGGGGGTAAGCGCCGAGGCGGTTACCGCCCGCGCCATGGCCCTGCTTGAGGCGATGAAGGCGGTCAAAACTGGCGATAGCACCAAGACCCTGGAGGTGATTGACCGCATCCTGGCTCTGGCCACCGAAAAGTTCAAGAGTGCGGGCCTGACGGATTTCAAGCATCTGATCCTTGAGGATATGCTGGTCGGCGGCATCGCTGCGGCCTTGTCCGAGATCGGCACGGCGGCCGGTGACGAGGTTGATCCGAGTTTCGAATCCGATGTTTCGGCCAGCCCCACTTGATCACAGGCTGATCACAATTAACTTTTAGGTCCTCGCGCTTGAACATGAAAAGGCCCCCATCAGGGGGCCTTTTTTGTCGCAGTGATGCGGGTTTTTTGTCGCGGTGATGACGAAGCTGCCGAGGCGGTTCACGGGGCGGCCTTGCGTAAGGTGATCGTTTATCTCGGGGATTATATTGATCGTGGGCTGGAATCCAGCGAGGTGGTTGATTTGCTGCTTGATCACCCCCTTGACGGCTTTGAGATAATCACCCTGAAAGGCAATCACGAAGACGTGCTTCTCCAGTTTCTTGACAATATTTCCATCGGTTCGAGCTGGTTACAGTTTGGCGGTGACGCCACCCTTTACAGCTATGGTATTCCCACGCAGGGCGGGGGCACTGACCAGCGCAGCCTGGAGAACATGCAAGCCTATCTGCTGCGTAAATTGCCCGCCCGTCATCGCGCGTTTTTTAAATCGCTCCGCCCAAGCCATGTCGAAGGCGATTATTTTTTCGTTCATGCGGGGGTTTTGCCCGGAGTACCGCTTGAAAAGCAGTCGGAAAAAGATTTGCTCTGGATCAGAGGCAGCTTTCTCGATTCACAGGCCAATTACGGTAAGATTATCGTCCATGGGCATACCATCACCCCGACGCCGGTACCAGAGGTCTTGTCCAATCGTATTGGCATCGATACCGGCGCCTATTCAACCGGGGTGCTGACGTGCCTGGTCCTTCAGGATAATGAGAAAGCCTTTCTAAGGACGTGAAAGATATGCTCTAGTCTCTCCCGCAACGCGGGCCTGGGAACAAGGGCGGATAAGGAAAAGCGGATGGTCGAACAGCAACGGGTTTTGGTGACAGGAGGAGCGGGTTTTCTGGGCTCACATTTATGCGAGCGGCTCCTGGCGGAAGGCAACGAAGTCCTCTGCGTTGATAATTTTTTCACCGGGTCAAAGGATAATATCCGCCATCTTCTTGACGATTCCAGATTTGAATCGATGCGTCACGATGTCACGTTTCCTCTCTATGTTGAAGTTGATGAGATTTACAATCTCGCCTGTCCCGCCTCGCCGGTGCATTACCAGCACGACCCGGCGCAGACGACCAAGACCAGCGTTCACGGTGCGATCAACATGCTGGGGCTGGCAAGGCGCATCAACGCCCGGATTTTTCAGGCCTCGACCAGTGAGGTTTACGGCGACCCGGACGTTCACCCCCAGAGTGAAAGCTATTGGGGGCGGGTCAATCCGATCGGGCCAAGGGCCTGTTATGATGAGGGGAAACGCTGTGCCGAGACTCTGTTCTTCGACTATTACCGCCAGCACGGTCTTTCCATTCGCGTCGCCCGGATTTTCAATACTTATGGCCCGCGCATGCATCCAAATGACGGCCGTGTGGTGTCGAATTTCATCGTTCAGGCCCTGCGCGGCGAGGATATAACGATTTACGGCGACGGCGGTCAGACCCGCGCCTTTTGTTATGTCGATGATTTGATCGAAGGTTTTTGCCGGTTGATGGCGGCCCCTGACGATGTAACCGGCCCGATTAATCTGGGAAACCCCCACGAGATCACGATCCGCGAGCTGGCGGAAAAAATTATTGAATTAACCGGCGCAAAATCGACGCTGGTAAAAAAGCCTCTGCCTGAGGATGACCCGATGCAGCGTTGTCCCGATATCTCTCTGGCCAAGGAAAAGCTCGGCTGGTCGCCGGGTGTGGCGCTGGAAGAGGGCTTGAGGAAAACCATTGATTATTTCGACCGTCTTCTGGCCACGGGAGGCTAGGTTGCGGCAGTCCCCGGTGGGGATGTCCCCGCCACCGCCAAACCGGTCGAGGGGGAAACAGGCGAGCCAGACGTGAGCGACCTGAACAGACAAGAGGCGGCTTCAATCGCCGGCGGTCACGCCACCGCCAGGGTGCATCATGATGTCCTGCGTTCGGCGCTGATCGGTCCATTGCGCTTTCTGGTTCCGGTTGCCGGTTATTTCATTCTTTATCCGATCCTGCTTGAGCATGCCGGGCTGGCGGTTCTCGGCTTGTGGTCCGTGCTCTCGACATTGATTACCTATGTTGGCATGGCCGATATCGGTTTCAGTCAGTTGATTACCCGTGAGGCTGGTCAGGATCGTGACAAGGCGGCTCTGGAAAAAGTGCGTCGCGAGTACCTGACTGCACGCCGGGTTTATCTTTTTATTGCGATTGTGCTTCTCGGCGGGTTGGCGGCGCTCGGCACCCGGCCCTTTCAGGGGTTGGCCGAATATTATTCAGCCAAAGCCCTGTGGGTGTCGGTGGGAATTCTCATCATCGCAGCGACCTGCCAGATTACGGCCCGGCTCGACGCCGCAGTGCTGTCCGCGCGCAACGATAATCACGGGGTGCAAATGGTGCTGGTAATCACCCCGGCTTTTCCCTTCGCCGCTTCGGTCATCGGGGCGCTGACGGGTTTCCCTATTGAAGGATTGTCAACAGGTGCGCTGCTCGCTGCGCTCGC
>JABJES010000303.1 GCA_018663165.1 Rhodospirillaceae bacterium | reverse complement strand
CCTGCTTTTTGTCATAATGCAGAAAAAGGAGGGAGGCGAGTTTAAGGTTCCTTTTCAAGCCAGATATGCGCCGCATTATGCGGGCGATTTTACTGTTCAATATGAGGCAATCGTTAATACTGGCTCGGTGGCAAATCTATCTCCGCAGGCGCTTATCGATGGTCTTTCCGGGCGTATTCTTCAGCGTGAATTGATTAAGCGTTATGTCAATAAGCTTAAAAGGGCTCTGTTTAATTGAGCTGAATTAATGGTGGATTTTATGCATACAGGAATCAAGGTTAGAAAAATTTCATGAGTGTGGTTACCTTATCCGTGCAGGTTTTCTCATTCCCAATTTAGGGCGCTTAGTATGGTTATGAAAAATCAGGAAAGCTCTTTTAATCTGAAAGAAATAGAGGCGGTGCTTGCGCGCCAGTTATCGGGCAAAAAGATCAAAAAAGTTCTTTTTGTGAACCCGCCGGATTCCCATGCGGAATTGTTTCAATACGATACGGCGAAGCGCGGTCGCTATACTAATTATCCGTCTTATGGGCTCCTCATTCTTGCCCAGAACTTGCGGGAAATCGACGTTGAAGTTGCCGTGTGTAACCTCAATCACGAGATTCTCAGGCGTTGCAATGAATCCGAATCGCCTGAAGATTTTGATTACGATTCCGTATGGAAAAAGCGGCTTGATCAAGAGATAGAGGCTCTAAAGCCGGACCTGATTTGTGTCACCTGCATGTTTACGATGACACATGATTCATTCAAAAAAGTCTGTGAGAGAGCTGCAAAATCAGGAGTGCCGATTGCTGTCGGGGGTGTTCATGTCACAAATGACGTTGAGAGGGTGTCCCGGGAAATCCCCTGCATAAGTTTTGCTTTTTTGCGAGAGGGTGAAAATGCCCTCAATACGTTCGTAAATGTTGTCAACGGGAATGCAGAGATAGAGGAACTCGGCCAACTCATCCTCCTCCAGGATGGAAAGCGTTATGAGGTTCCCTTTGAGCGCATGCCAACCGGCGATCAACTTAATGTTGTTCCTGCTTGGGACCTGGTTGAAGACGATCTCGGTAAAAAATACGGTGGGGTTGGAGCTTTCTATTATCTGAGGCCAAAGGAAACCCGGTTTGCGACGATCCTATCCAACCGGGGGTGCCGGGCGCAGTGTACATTTTGCAGTGTGCGAAATTTTAATGGTATGGGTGTGCGCCAGCGAGATGTTAGCTCGGTCATCGACGAGCTTGAATTGCTCGTGAATGAATACGGAATTGGCCATGTTATGTGGCTTGATGATGATCTCCTGAAGGACGAGGCTCGCGCCATCTCAATGTTTAACGAGATGGCGCGCCGCAATCTTGATCTCACCTGGGATGCCTCTAACGGGTTGATCGCTTATTCCTGTGTTGATGAAGTAATCGCTGCTGCTGCCGAGAGCGGGTGCATCGGCGTTAACATCGGCATGGAATCCGGCAATTCGGTTATGCTTAAACAAGTTCGCAAGCCTGGAACCGTGGAGCATTTTCTGAAAGCGGCTGAAGTTCTTCGGAAGCACGAACAGATTTACGCCAGCGTCTTGTTAATGGTGGGCTTTCCGGGTGAAACCATGCGAATGGTGATGGATACGATAAATATTGCGCGCGAAATGGACCTTGATTGGTGTCGCATTGCGCCACTCCAGCCCTTGCCCAATACGCCCATCTATAATTCTATGGTTGCGCAGGGGCTTATCGAGGATAAAGGCAGCGCTGAAGTCAGGTTCGCTGGGGGCGCTTTTGGCAAGCAGGCCGAGATAGAACGGGGCCTGCGTCTCTCTGCTGCAAATTTTGAAGAGGCATTCGCCTCAATAGGCCTGGACGATGTGCCGCAAAATGATCAAATCACGGATATCTGGTTCTATATGAATTATCACCTGAACTTTCACCGATTGTTCACAGAAGAACGACCGGAAAAAATTCGGCAACAGATTGCGATGTTGAAAAATTTAAGCGATATCATTGCCCCGGAAAACGGGTTTGCGCTCTATTTCCAGGGTTATCTCGATTATAAGACGAGAGGGGAAATAGACCCGAATATTATCAGTCGGGTGAAGATGCAATTGGAAACATCGGAATACTGGAGTGATCGCTTTGTGGCCTTTGGGTTGTCGATTGACGATTTGATTGAGAGAAATTTTACCAATAAGGCAAGGCCTAAACTGTTGCCCGAGGGGTATTCTGGCGCATCCTGGGTGGCCTGATTTTCACTGGTGGATATCCATAAGACGCGATCTATCTCTGCCTCTGTTTTTTTATTTCCTTTTTTTTATTTCTAATTAATGTGGGAAGGCATCAGATCATGAAATCACGCTCCGAATATTGGGAGAATGCATATCGTGCGGTGCCAGAATCGGCCCTGCTATATGACGGGCCTTATATCAAATCCCTCATGTTTGAAGAAGATGAGCTTGAGGGAATTCGCGAAGAAGCCTACGGCATTATCGAGAAATCTCTAGAGGTCGTTGGGGCGCGTTCATCGACGGAGCCTTATGATGAGGCCGCCCTTCTTCATGACCTAAATCAGCTAGACAGAATTTATATGGTGAGAGATTGGGACGTATTTGCGCGGCTTGAATCACGGCTTATTCAGTCGATGAAAAAACGGGGAATCCTCGAGGGTATTTCTGGAATGGAATTCCCCATGAACATCCGCGTCATGCATGGAAAGATTCCTCCTGATTCGGTTAATTTTGCTTTGGCCTCACATCATCTTCATAGCGATTTGTGGGCGGATGAACCGGAGGACAGCTTGATCAATTTACTTTATCTTGGTGGAGATGTGAGCTCTACTTATTGCGAGTTTTATGACTTCCCCCAAGGGGAAGTGGCTTCTTTGGAGGCTTATCGCGGCCCTTACAGCGGATATGATGGCTCGCAGGCTAATTTCACTTTGGTCCCTTTGCCCCCGGCGGTAGGACAGTTTGCGGCTTTCGACATCATTGTCCCCCACAAAACGACCCGGCTTGGAGGGGCGGCGCGTATCAGTATTGATTTCCGGCTCCGCCGTGACGATCCTTATTGTTCCGACTCAGAGGCATGGAACCGTGAGCACATTCCTTTGTCACGTTATTGGCTCATAAACCCCGATGAGGTTAGCTGTTTTGCGGAGAAATGCCGGTATGAGTTGGGACGTTTGAAGCAGGAAGGAGATGAAGCCGGATACGAGGCCAGGCGTGCGTGGATTCAAGAACATACCCCGGATGCTGAAAAGATTCTCCGTGAATGTGTGTAAGGCATACTCAGGTAAGCTGCCTGATTTTCTTCAGCTTTTCTCCGCCCTTGATTTTTAGGAAGCCTTCATGACGAACAATAAACATAATGTCGCCCACGACTGGAGCGATATTACCTACGATCAGAAACTGATGCCCTCACAGCCATTTTTTTCCGAACTGTTTCAAGATACGGATGTGACGTTTGAGCAGGCCATGATGCAAGCGGCGCTGAAGACGGGCGGCGACAAGATTCCGGCGGAGAAATATGATCTCGAATTTTCTCCTGACATGCCGGTTCAACTCATGGGGTCGAATCCGACCGCACTGTCATTTCTGCAATCGCTGGTTCTTTTGCACAAACCGCAAACTATTCTGGAAATCGGGACGTTCATCGGTCTGTCGGCCATTTACATGGCTAGTGCCTTGCCCGAGGGTGGCAAACTGACCAGTCTCGAAAAATATGATTCCTTTGCTGAAATTGCGCGCGGGAATATTGCCAGGAATGGACTGGGGGGGCGCGTCGAGGTGATCGCCGGGGACGCCTCAAAGACCTTGCCGGAGCTTCAGGACCGCCGTTTCGACATGGCGTTTGTTGACGGCCACAAGGAGGCCTATGCCGATTATCTTGATCTGATCGACCCGCTTGTTCCTGTCGGCGGCCTGATTATCACTGATGATATTTT
>JABJES010000190.1 GCA_018663165.1 Rhodospirillaceae bacterium | reverse complement strand
GTCTATCGCATCTTGATCGAGATGCTGTCGGTGGTGCTGTCGAAAAACGCTCGCGCCCGCGCCATCCAGCTTCCAGCCTGGAACGAGGCCCTGGGCCTGCCCCGGCCCTGGGATCAGCAATGGTCCCTGCGCCTGCAACAGATCATGGCCCTGGAGACCGACCTTCTCGAATATGACGATATTTTTGCCGGTTCCACGGTCATCCGCACCGAAGTTGAAAAACTGAAAGATGAAGCCCGGTTTGAGCTTGCCCGCATTGATGAAATCGGCGGCGTCGTCGCGGCCGTTGAATCGAGTTATATGAAACAGCAGCTCGTCGCCGCCAATGCACAGCGTCTGGCCAACATCGAATCCGGGGGGCAAAAGGTGGTTGGCGTCAACTGCCACACTGAAACCGAGCCCTCGCCCCTGATGGCGGGTAAAGACGGCGGCTTTCTGACCACCGATCCCAACGCCGAGGCCGAGCAGATCGAGCGCCTCAAGAGCTTCCGCGCAAAGCGCGACGACGCCGCCGTTAAAACGGCTTTAAGCGAACTCGAAAGTGCGGCCAAGGAAGACCGCAATTTAATGGAAAGCTCCATTGCCTGCGCCCATGCCGGGGTCACCACCGGCGAGTGGGCAGGACTGATGCGCGACATTTACGGCGAATACCGCGCCCCCACCGGGGTCGGCGGCGTTGGTGCCGGACAGGGCACACCGCCGGCAAGCGGCGGCGACGATTACGCCCCGGTGCGGGCCCGTGTCGACGCCGTTTCCAAGCGCCTTGGACGACGGCTTAAAATGCTGGTCGGCAAGCCGGGGCTCGACGGCCATTCAAACGGGGCTGAACAAATCGCCGTCCGCGCCAAGGATTCCGGCTTTGAAGTGGTCTATGAAGGCATCCGCCTGACTCCGGCCCAGATCGCCAATACAGCGGTTGAGGAAGGCGTCCATGTGGTCGGCATCTCGATCCTCTCGGGCTCTCATCTGGCGCTGGTCGGTGAAATTCTGGAGCGCATGGAAAAGGCCGGAATATCCGACATCCCGGTGGTCGTTGGCGGCATCATTCCGCCAGCCGATGCCGAGGCACTGTTGAAAGCCGGGGTGGCAGCGATTTATACGCCCAAGGATTTCAAGATTGCCGAAATCATGGCCGATATCGTTGAGTTGATCGACCGCACATCCCAGGAAGCGGCCTGACCGCTGCCGCCCGTGCGCCTTCTTGACCGCATCCATGAGTGCAATATTTGGAGCCAAGCCGATTTCATTCCTTTTGAAATCGGCAGCCAGCGGGTCGGCTGGCTGCGGCGCAGCGAATTGCACCGCCTTGATCCCTGGCGCGAGGTTTTCGATTTTACACCCCAGGCCGTAACCCTCTCCCCGGACCTTGCCGATTGCACGTCCCGCACCGCCGCCCTGGAAGACGTTGCCCGCGGCCTTTATGAGGGCGGCGCCTTTAGCCACTGGCGCGACGAACCCTATCCGGTTCTTGCCCTGCCTGAAGAGCCATCAGAAATTCCGGATTTTCTGGCCGAGCCTCTGGCTCTGATCGAGCGCTCGGCGGTGCGCTTTTTCGGCCTCCACGCCTGGGGCATCCATCTCAACGGTTTTACCCGTAAGTCCGACGGCCTGCACATCTGGCTGCAACGGCGCGGCATGGACCGGCCCCTTCACCCCGGCCTGCTCGATAATCTGGTCGCCGGTGGCCAGCCCGCCGGAATCCCTGTCGCCGATAATTTACTCAAAGAAGCGATGGAAGAGGCCGGTCTCGGCGCGCAAATCATGGCCAAAGCACAAGCCAGAGGCACGCTCTCCTATTGCGTCGATACCTTCGAGGGTCTCTCACCGGCGACCATGATCCTCTATGACATCGAGCTCGACGGCCAAACCATCCCCCGCCCCGTCGACGGTGAGGTGGCGGAATTTCTGCTCTGGCCGGTGGAAAAAGTGGTGGCGGCCATGGAAAGCGGGAGCGAGGTCAAACCCAACACCCATTTGGCGATGATCGATTTTCTCCTCCGCCACAATCTTTTGGAAACAGACGACACCGGGGTCATCGCACTCAGAAAAGCCTTGGGGCGTTAGCCTCTCTTAAATCCCGTCATTGCCCGCACCTCTGCCGGTGTTTTTCCCGCCTCGCGCAGGCTTTTCAACGTGATCGACCGGTCGCGCTTGGCCAGCCTTTTCCCCGCTTCGTCGGTGAGCAGGTGGTGATGGAAATAGGTCGGCGTATCGAAACCCAGCAGCGCCTGCAACAGACGGTGGACATGGGTGGCGGCGAAAAGATCATCGCCACGGGTGACGAGATTTACCCCCTGGAGGTGATCGTCCACCGTCACCGCCAGATGATAGCTGGTCTTAACGTCCTTGCGGGCCAACACCACATCACCGTGAAGCTGGGCCGCCGCTTTTACCTCGCCTTTTTCCACATCCCGCCAGGTGAGCGGCCCGGTGATTTCGTGGGCCCGCTCCACATCAAGGCGCAGGGCATGAGGCTGGCTGGCATCAATCCGATCTTGCGCCGCAGCCTTTTCAATCCCCCGGCAGAGCCCCGGATAAATCGGCCCTTCTTCTCCTCTATGGGGGGCTGCCCCGGCGCGCTCAATCTCGGCGCGAATATCGCCTCTTGTGCAGAAACAGGGATAGAGCACGCCCATTTCTTTCAGCCGTAAAAGGGCGGCGGCATAATCCTCCATGTGATCGGACTGACGGCGCACCGGCTCTTCCCAGCCCCAGCCTGTGAGCCCCTCGCCGAGCCAGGTGAGATCCTCGATAATCCCGGCCTCAAATTCGGGCTTTGAGCGCCCACCATCAATGTCCTCAATACGCAGCAGAAACCGGCCATTCTGATTGCCCGCCGCGTCCCAGGCAGTAAGGGCGGAAAAGCCATGACCAAGATGCAAACGCCCCGTCGGGCTGGGAGCAAATCGCGTGACGCTTAATTTAAGGCCCGGTCCAGCCATCTTTCCTTTTCTCCCCCGCCATCCTCAAAACGGCGCAAATCCGCAAATTTTCTTCAAACAAACATATAAACCGTGTAGCCTCTGGCACCAATAGAGTGAAGCTTAAGGCCAAGAGAGAGAAGCTTAAGGAAGGAGTGCCGCATGTCGGTTTCGCCGGAAAGCTGCCCGGCTCTGGTTCTCAACGCCGATTTCCGGCCGTTGAGCTACTTCCCTCTGTCTCTCTGGTCCTGGCAGGATTCCATCAAAGCGGTTTTTCTCGACCGGGTAAACGTCGTCTCGGAATACGAAAACCGGGTTCACTCGCCGAGCTTCGAGATGCGTCTGCCGAGCGTTATTTCACTCAAAGAATACGTCTCGCTGAACCGTCGCCCGGCCTTCACCCGCTTCAACGTCTTCCTGCGCGACAGCTTTTCCTGCCAGTATTGCGGCGGACGATTTCGCACTGAAATACTTTCTTTCGACCATGTGATCCCGCGCTCACGGGGTGGCCGCACCACCTGGGAAAATGTGGTCACCGCTTGCGGCGCCTGTAATTTACGCAAAAGCAACCACTCGCTGAAAGAAGTCGGCTTTCACCTGCGCCAGCCGGCATGCCAGCCATCAACGCGGGAATTGCAGGAAAACGGCCGCGCCTTTCCGCCCAACTATCTCCACGCAAGCTGGCGCGATTTTCTCTATTGGGATAGCGAGCTCGAACCCTAAACGCTTATGTCTACACCCTGGTCGAGAGCCAGATGGCGAGGCGAGAGCCCGCCTTGATGGCACCGGTCAACAGGGGATAGGCCGGGGCGCCCCGTGCCCCATGGGCATAGGCCGTGTCCCGGTGCTCAATTTCTTCGGCGCGATATTGCTCAATCTTTGCCTTAAGTTCCGCCTCATCTTCGCCGAGCTGGGCCGCCTGACCGGCGTAATGGTCGTCGATCACTTCCTCGACCGCGGCAGTACACGCCATGGCCGCCTTTTCACCCAAGGCCGCCGTTGCCGCGCCAAGGGCAAAGCCAGCCACATGCCAAAGCGGCGAAAGGGCTGTCGGCCGTACCCGACGCCCAGTAACAAGCGTCTCAAAATGGGCCAGATGTTGGCGTTCCTGCTGCGCCATTTCACGGATCGCCGGGGCCAGCGGGCTGTTGCCGAGCACCGCGAGCTGGCCCTCATAAATCCGCACCGCACCGAATTCTCCAGCGTGATCGACGCGGATCATGCGCTCGATCATCTGGTCTTTTGTCAGATCGCCGGGCAGACGCCCCTCACCGGTCATGCGCGGTGTTTTGCGGGCGGGTTTATCGATCATCTCAGCCCTCCTCTCCCGTTTCGCGCCAGCCGGCAAAGGCAAAAACCGCCAGGGCCAGGGAGGCAATGACATTATAGCCTGCCATGGAGATTCCGAAAAGAGACCAGGCCACCTCGTCGCACCGCGTGATCGGTGCTGCCATTAACTGCGCCCGCAATTCTTCGACGGTTTGCGCTCCTCCGGTCGTGCTGCCGCAGGAATCGGTGCCCGCCCACCAATGCTGTTCGACGCCAACATGGAAAGCGGCGATCCCGGCACCAATGAGAAGGGTGAGACCACAGAGCGCGATCAGCCCCCGCATCCAGTCGATCCTTGGCACCGGCGAAAAGGCAAGGCCCAGTCCGGCACCCGATATCATAATAACAGCGGCGTAAACCGCGCGTTGATAAAGGCAGAGCACGCAGGGGGCGAGACCACCGACATATTGAGAGGCCAATGCAGAGCCAAGGGCGGTAACCGACGCCACGAAAAGCCCGAGAAGGATCAGCCGGGTCAGAACGACAGGGCCAGGGCTAGAAAAGGTATCGGACAAGGATAAATCCTCCAAATAGCGCAACAAAGAAAACCGCCGCGACCAAATTGAGGTTCTTTTCGACAAAAACGCGCACCGGCGGTCCAATATACCACAGCAACCCAGCCTCGACGAAAAAGCGTAAGCCCCGGGACAGCACGGAAGCAACGGTAAAGGTGAGCAGATCAAGCCCGGTGACGCCGCTGGCAATGGTGATGACTTTGTAGGGAAAGGGCGTCACCCCGGCCCCGGCGACAATCCACGCCCCCCAGGCGTTATAGGCCTCACGGAATTCGTCAAACCGACCCGTCTGACCATAAAGCTCCAATACCGGGCGGCCCAGACTTTCATAAAGCAGCGCCCCGATGGCATAGCCCGCCATGCCGCCGAGCACCGAGGCGACAGTACAGACCAAGGCGATGCGCCAGGCCTTTTCCCGCGCCGCCAGCACCATCGGAATAAGCAGCACGTCAGGCGGGATCGGAAAAACCGAGCTTTCAATGAACGATATTGCGGCCAGCACCCAGATGGCGTTAGGGCGGGCCGCCTGGGCCATGGTCCAGTCATAAAGTCCTTTCAACATGGTTGTCGGTTTAGCAGCCCGGTCGCCACCCTGCAATGACCACCCTGCAATGATAGGTGTGAACCCACCAGATCGGCGATGTCTCTGGCACCGCAGCCCTATGGCGGCTTGACCACACCCGCCTGCCCGCCCTATACCGGGCTGATACCGACCCCGTGCCCCTGTGGCGGAATTGGTAGACGCGGCAGACTCAAAATCTGTTGTTGGCAACAACGTGGGAGTTCGAGTCTCCCCGGGGGCACCATCGGGGCCTAAGGCAAGCACCCCGCCTCGCGAGGCCGAGCCCAAGGAAATGCGTATGTCACCCATCCGCGCCGGAACCGCCCTCCCAACCTCGCCGCCCGACAGCGGTGATTTCGAGAAAACGGTGCGTGACTGGCGGGAATTCGACCGCAAGACCGAGGCCACCGAATACCAGGGTGTGGCGATCTATCGCAACGAGTTCTGGACCTCAAAACAGCGCGCCGGCCACCCACTCCACGAAATTTCCTATCGCGCCTGTTTCAAGCCCCAACTGCCGGGCTTTTTCATCGACCGCCTGACCCAAGAGGGCGAGGCGGTTTTCGATCCCTTCATGGGCCGCGGCACCACTGTGCTCGAAGCCCGCCTCAAGGGGCGTCGCGCAATGGGCAGCGACATTAATCCGTTGAGCCGCATCCTGCTCAACCCCCGCCTCACCCCGCCATCGATTGACGCCATTGGCGCTCGGATCAAAGCGATTGATTTTTCAGCCCCCACCCAGACCCCCGATGAGCTGCTGGTGTTCTATCACCCGGATACCTTGCGCCAAATCTGCGCCCTGCGGGAGTACCTTCTTGGAAAAACATCCGCCGGGACCCTCGACAATGTGGATGAATGGATCCGCATGGTTGCGGTCAACCGCCTGTCGGGTCATTCCAGCGGTTTTTTCTCGGTCTATTCCCTGCCCCCCAATCAGGCGGTGAGCCTCAAGGCCCAGGCGCGCATCAACACGCGGCGCAAACAGACCCCGCCATCGCGCAACGTGCCGACGCTGATCCTTAAAAAGAGCCGATCTCTGTTACGCCACCCGCCGCCGCCGGAGATGGCGACCTCTCCCCTTCTCTTCAATGCCCCGAGCCATAACATTCCCGAGATCGAGAACGCCTCGGTAAGTCTCGTCGTTACCTCGCCGCCCTTTCTCGATGTGGTCGATTACCAGGGCGACAACTGGCTGCGCGGCTGGTTCTGCGGCATTGATATGGCAGCGATCCCGGTCGCCAACCATCGCAGCATCGACGACTGGACAGATTTTACCCGCCAAACATTTCAGGAACTCGCGCGCATCACCCGGCCCGGCGGCCATGTGGCCTTTGAGGTCGGCGAAGTCCGCGGTGGCAAGGTGGCGCTGGAGGAAACTGTTCTCAAAGCAGTCCAGGGCCTGGCTTTCAGGCCGGTTCTTGTCCTCATCAACGACCAGAAATTCACCAAGACCGCCAATTGCTGGGGTGTCGCCAACAATTCCAAGGGCACCAACACCAACCGCATCGTTCTGCTGCAAAAGACCTGATCAAGACGCCAAGAAAGATAAAATTCAGCCTATTCGATCAGATTTGCTTAACCTTTTTCCTCTAGCTTCCTGAACTGGGGGTGGATGTTAAAAGCACAGGCGTATGGGACAAATGACAATTACGACCAAGACCCGGCCACCCGGCACCGATCTCGGCAAAGACGCCCTTAGGGAAATCGTTGACTCCAGCCCTGTTGTCATCTTCTGCTGCGAACCCTTTGGCGATTACGCAGCCACCTTCATTTCAGAAAACGTCTTCGACATTGCGGGCTATAGGCCCGAGCAATTCCTTGCCGATCCCGGCTTCTGGGCCAGCCATATTCACCCCGACGATGTCGATCGGGTATTCGAAGGACTGAAAGACCTCTTCGCCCAAGATCACCACACCCATGAATACAGATTTCGTTGTGTCGACGGTCAATACCTCTGGATGCGGGACCAGCTGCGCCTTGTCCGCAATGAGGACAACACGCCCAGCCACATTGTCGGCTCCTGGCTTGATATTTCAGATCACATCATATTGGAAAAAGAACTTGAGAACACGGCCCAGGCTCAGGCCCTGATGCACCGGCTTGTGGTGGTGGCGAACGAGGCCACCTCACCGCAAAAAACACTGGCCATTGTGCTGCAAGAAATCTGCAATTACATGGACTGGCCCCTCGGCCACGCCTATGTTCCAGCCTCGACAGGCGAGCCGAGACTCGTTTCCTCAAAGATATGGCACAAACCCCACACTCTGGCATTTGCGCCGTTTGTTGAGCTTTCCGAACGGATGAGTTTTAAATCGGGCGTGGGTCTGCCGGGACAGGCCTGGAAAAACAAACTGCCTGTCTGGATTGCCGATTTGTCCCTGGAGAAAAATTTTTACCGCAACCAGATGCTGGAAGACCTCGGCGTCGCCAGCGGCTTTGCCTTTCCGGTATTCGCCGGTAAAGAAGTTGTCGCCGTTCTGGAATTCTTCTGCGACCACCCGGCAGAGCCCGATGAGTTTCTGATGCAGTTTCTCCACCATATCGGCCTTCAGATTGGCCG
>JABJES010000106.1 GCA_018663165.1 Rhodospirillaceae bacterium | reverse complement strand
CCGCCGCGAGGTCAGGCACTCGATCTCTTCGGCCACGTCAAAAAGATCAAAGATCGCCCCTTCCCGGTGATGGGTGAGCTTGCCGGCAAGTTCAGGCAAGGGGCCATCGACCAGCTTACGGGCAGCAAGAAAAGCCGACATGAGATCGATATGGATTTTATCCGCCAGACCGCCGTAATCCCGCAAGATCGCCAACAGCCCGTCCTCACTGCCAAACAGGCTGGCCGGGGCGGAGACCTCCCCCGATGCAATGCGGTCGGACATTTTTGTCCAGGTGTTTTGCAGGGCGGTCAGGGCGGCTTCCAGCATCGGGCGGGAAGCGCCCTGAGCTGCTGTACGCAGGATGAGCCCGCCAGCGCCCTCACACAGCCCCTCTGCCGCCGCAATCAGACGGCTACGTTCGGCTTCATCCGTAATTCGCCGCGAGAGCTTTACCCCCTCGCCCTGAGGCAAAAAGGCGACAAGACCCGAGCCCAGGCTGATCGTTGTGGTCACCGCCGGTCCCTTATCGGCAACGGCCTCCTTGGTGACCTGGACCAGAACCGCCTCGCCTTCGCTGTATTTGGCGCCTGCCCGCAGGGCCAGAAAACCAGACCGTGAGGCGCCGATATCAACGAAGGCGGCAGAAAGATTGGGCATCATTTTTTCGATCCGCCCCAACAGAACATCCCCCTGATAGGGCCCCATTCCCCGGCGCAGAACCCGAAATTGGGATAATTTTCCGTCTTCGATCAGGGCCGCCCTGGTTTCCCCTGGAATGGCGTTGATGAGAAGTTCCCGTATCATCTCAGTCTTCTTCCGCCCGCCAGCCCAATCCTTTCAAAAGAGCCGCCGTTTCATAAAGCGGCAGACCGACGACATTTGAATAAGATCCGCGAAGAAAAGAAACAAACGCGGCGGCGTAGCCCTGAATGGCATAGCCCCCGGCCTTACCCGACCATTCCCCTGAATTGATATAGGCCTCTTTCTCTTGCGCCGAGAGGCGCTTGAACGTCACAGTTGTGAGCCCATGACGCAGATGTCGCTCTCCTGCCGGATCGACGATGCAAAGCCCGCAGATCACCCGGTGGCGACGACCCGACAATAGATCGAGACAAAAACGGGCCTGGGCTTCTGTTTCAGCCTTAGGCAGAATGCGCCGCCCGCAGGCCACCACCGTATCGGCAGCCAGAACAAACGCACCTTCATGACGCAAGGCAACCCGACGCGCCTTTTCCTCTGCCAGACGCAAGGCATGAGGTAATGGCTTTTCATTATCGAAAGGGGTTTCGTCAAGTTCGGCAGGATCTATCTGGTCGGGAGAAATGCCGATTTGCTTGAGAAGATCAAGCCGCCGGGGAGACGCAGAAGCGAGAACGAGGCGTGATGCTTGCGGGGTCGCCGCCATAAGGACAGGGCGCTACTTGAAGCGAAAGGTGATGCGCCCCTTAGTCAAATCATAAGGGGTCATTTCGACGGTCACCTTGTCACCGGCCAGAACCCGGATGCGATGCTTGCGCATCTTCCCCGCCGTATGGGCCAGAATCTCATGGCCGTTCTCGAGGGTGACACGGAACATTGCATTGGGAAGCAGCTCGGTAACCGTGCCGCCAAACTCCATCAACTCTTCTTTCGCCACGAATCCTCCTTATAAGAATGGGCGCGGAAACTGCCGAAACGGCAACACACCCGTGGTGGCATAGGCAATTTTTTGCGGACTTTCAACACTTTTCGGGGGTTTGCCCTGATTAGGCCCTAAACGTGGGATGCGCTGACGAGAGGAAATTGCGCGCGAATCCGGGCCAAAATCTGGTCCCGAACCTGCCGATAAGCTTCCAGACGCTCTTCCCGCCCGCCCTCAACCACTGAAGGATCAAAGGTATTCCAGAAAAATACTTCGCAGGCCATGGTGCGGGTCATTTCAACCGCCTTATGCTGGGCCTGGGGAGAAAGTGAAATTACGATATCAAAAGACGTGTCCTCAAGCTCCTCAAAGGTCTTGGCGTTATGGTGTGTAATATCGATTCCAATCTCCTCCATTACGGCGGCTGAAAATCCATCAACCTCACGAGTATGGACACCGCAGGAATCCACATACACCCACTTTCCATAGAAATGTTTCATCAGACCTTCGGCCATTGGCGAGCGGACAGAATTATGAGTGCAGGAGAACAGAATGCTGCCCGGAAGATCGCTCATGAACCCATCCCTCCCGCTACTTTTCTCAGGCTCGAATGTGAAGGACGCAGACCAGAGTAAAGAGCCGGCGCGCGGTGTTGGTGTCGATGTCGATTTGTCCTTTCAGGCGGTCGCTTAAAATCTCAGCGCCCTCGTCGTGAAGTCCACGCCGCCCCATGTCGATGGCCTCGATCCGGGCTGGCGTCGATGACTTTATGGCCTCGAAATAACTTTCGCAGACGAGGAAATAATCCTTAACAATCTTTGAGAATATCTTGAGGTTGAGGGCAACAATTCCCAGCGGTGCCTCGTCCTCGGTGCGGATATCCAAAATCAGGCGATCTTCCTCGATCCGCAGATGGAGGCTATAAGGCCCGGCATTTCCTTCCACCACCTCTTGAGATGGAATGAAATGGTTGTGCTCGAGGAGATCAAAAATAGCGACGGCGCGCTCGTGTTCCACATCCGCGTTGCGCCGGACAATGGATTTCTCGTCAAGGGTCACTTTGACGATATGTTTGGTTTCGTCCGTCACGCTGAATATAGCCTTCTCGAATGTAAACCCGAACAGATCGGACCGCTGGAACGGCGCTCAGTCCTCACGCGGCAGATTGAGACGAATGGCCACCGAAAGGGCATGAGCATCCAACCCCTCGGCCTGGGCCAGAGCCACCGCCGCCGGTCCGATCTCGCCAAGGCTGGCCGCATCGCATTTGACCAAAGATGTGCGGGTCATAAAGTCATGAACCCCAAGACCGGATGAAAAACGGGCGCTGCGTGAGGTCGGCAGGACGTGATTGGGTCCGGCAATGTAATCGCCGATCGCCTCAGGCGTATAGCGACCGAGAAAAATCGCCCCCGCATAGCGAATTTTTTCAGCCAGCGCTTCAGGCTCCGCCACCGCCAGTTCGAGATGCTCAGGTGCCAGGCGATCAACCAAAGGCGGCGCCTGGTCAAGATCAGCGACGATAATGACGGCGCCGTGATTCTGCCAGCTTTGCCGTGCAATCTCTGCCCTGGACAGAGTCTTGAGATGATCTTCCACGGCGCTAATAACCGCAGCGGCAAAATCAGTATCGTCGGTAATCAAGACCGATTGCGCTACCGGATCGTGTTCAGCCTGGGACAAGAGATCAATAGCAATCCAGGCCGGGTCATTTTCCCTGTCGGCAACGACAAGAATTTCCGATGGTCCGGCAATCATGTCGATGCCAACGGTGCCGAATACCCGCCGCTTGGCTTCAGCCACATAGGCATTGCCCGGCCCGACGATCTTATCAACCGCGACGATGGTCGACGTGCCGTAGGCAAGGGCCGCAATCGCCTGGGCCCCGCCGATTCGATAAATTTCGTCAATACCTGCGATATCAGCCGCTGCCAGAACCAACGGGTTAAGCGCCCCGTCCGGAGTCGGCACCACCATGGCAAGACGGGCAACCCCGGCAACCTTGGCCGGAACCGCATTCATCAGGACCGAGCTGGGATAGGCCGCCGTTCCACCGGGCACATAGAGACCGGCACTGGCAACCGGTTGCCAACGGGAGCCCAGAGATACCCCCTGGGTGTCAACGAATGTGTCGTCCTGCGGCCGCTGGCGGCTGTGATAAACCTTGATCCGATCGGCAGCAAGTCGCAGCGCCGCAATCAGGGATTTATCACAGGAAGCAACGGCCTCGGCAATCTCTTGAGGCGTAATCCGTAAGGTCTCGGGGGTCAGCTCGAGTCGGTCAAAGCGGCGGCTAAAGTCGATCAGCGCAGCGTCGCCACGCGCCCGCACATCATCGATAATCGCCGCAACCGTATCCCCCACATCGACAGCAGCTTCACGCTTGGACCCAACCAAACTGGCAAAATCATCCTCAAAACCAGGAGCAGCGCTATCCAGCCTAAGAACCATCGACGGCCTCACGGAATCGTTCAATCCAGCCACTGATTTGTTCCGGACGGGTTTTCAGAGCCGCCCGGTTAACGGTTAGCTGAGATGTAATGTCGGCGATCTGTTCTATCTCTACAAGGCCATTGGCTTTCAGGGTGTTTCCGGTGGAAACCAGATCGACAATCCGGCGGCACAGCCCCAGAGTCGGCGCAAGCTCCATCGCCCCGTTAAGCTTGATGCATTCAGCCTGAACGCCGCGTTCGGCAAAGTGACGCTGGGTAATGCCCGGATATTTCGTCGCCACCCGTACATGGGACCAACGACGGGGCTGGTCTTTTTCCACCAGATCAATGGGTTCGGCGACGGCCAGGCGGCATTTCCCGATTTTCAGATCAAGCGGTGCATAAAGTTCAGAATAATCAAATTCCATCAACACATCCTTGCCGACAACACCGAGCTGGGCCGCCCCAAAGGCGACGAAGGTAGCAACATCAAAGGCGCGCACACGAATGATCTGAAGGTCGGGATGATTGGTGGCAAAACTGAGCTGGCGGGCGTCAGGGTCATCGAAGGCCGCTTCGGGTATAATTCCCGCACACGCCAACAAGGGCGTCACCTCTTTGAGGATGCGCCCCTTGGGCAGGGCCAGAATCAGTTTATCGTCGCTCGACACGGATTTCTCCATCTCAACAGGCTGTACAGCTCGCCCTCATCGGGGCTAAATAACCAGAACCGATACTTAAAAGGCGTTTTCAAGGCTGTTTAATGGCACAGGACGGGCTTAACTTCCAGTCCAAGGGGTGAAAAATGGAAGAAAGCGGGGTCTAATCCTTCAACCGCGTGATATCTGCCCCGCAGGCGGCCAGTTTTTCCTCCAGCCGTTCATATCCCCGGTCAAGATGATAGACACGGTTGATGATGGTCTCGCCCTCGGCCGCCAGACCGGCCAGAACCAGAGACACCGAAGCGCGCAAATCGGTCGCCATCACCTCGGCCCCGGTCAAGTGCGGCGATCCACGAACAATCGCCGAAGCGCCGTGCACATGAACATTGGCCCCCATGCGGCTGAGTTCCGGCACATGCATGAAGCGGTTCTCGAAAATCGTCTCGGTAATCATCGACGCGCCCTCGGCACAGGACATGACCGCCATCATCTGGGCCTGAAGATCGGTCGGAAAGCCGGGGAACGGCTCTGTCATAACATCGACGCCTTTGACCCGGTCGCCCGACCGGCGCACCAGAACGCCACTCTCAGTCTCACTCATCTCAAGCCCGGCGCGAAGAAGAACCTCGGTTACCGATTCAATAAGATCCATCCGGGTTCCGGTAAGCTCAACCTCGCCTCCGGTAATCGCCACCGCCATCGCATAGGTGCCGGTTTCAATGCGGTCGGGAACGACGGAATAAATTGCCCCGCCAAGGCGCGGCACGCCAGTAATGGTCAGTGTATCGCTGCCAATTCCCTCGATTTGAGCCCCCATTGCCACCAGACAATGAGCCAGATCGCTGACCTCGGGTTCACGCGCCGCGTTGGTCAAAACCGTCTCACCCTCGGCAAGAGAAGCCGCCATCATCAGATTTTCTGTCGCCCCCACAGAGACCATGGGAAAGACCACATGGGCCCCTTTCAGGCCGTTGGGCGCGTGGGCCTTGATATAGCCTTCCTCAAGCTCAATCTCGACCCCAAGGGCCTCCAGGCCTTTGAGGTGCAAATCCACCGGACGGGTGCCGATGGCGCAACCGCCGGGCAATGAAACGACAGCCTCGCCACAGCGGGCAAGAAGCGGCCCGAGCACCAGCACGGAAGCCCGCATCTTGCGCACCAGATCATAGGGAGCCTGGGTATTTGTGATATTGGCGGCGCTGAGCGAGATCACCCGCCCCCCGTGTCCGCCCTCGGCATGGCCATTCATTTCCATGCTGACCCCGTGCTGAACCAGCAGATTCGCCATGGTGACGATATCGGCAAGATGGGGCAGATTGGAAAGGCTCAGGGTATCCTCGGTGAGGAGCCCGGCTGCCATCAACGGCAGAGAGGCATTCTTCGCACCAGAGATAGGAATTGTCCCCTCAAGCCTTTTTCCGCCACGGATGCGGATGCGGTCCATGATTTATCTCACCCCTGTATGTTTAAGTAATTCCGCCCAGAGTCTCACGCTTTTGGCCGAATCAAGAAATTTGCTGGGGCCTTTCTACTGTATGCCCCCGTCCCTCACAAGCAGGGAACGAAATTTCAGGCTTGAGAGTCTTTTTCCTCGCCTTTCCCAGACGTTTCAGGCTCCAGGGGGGGCTTATCCCTGATCCGGGTCTGGGCCTTGCGCCGGTGCAGGTTCTCACGCAGAGACTCAGCCCGGCGACCCTGCTTTTCGGCCGCCTTGGTCTCTTTTTCCCCAACCGTCATAAGCCAATGCCCGAGAGATGTGTAAACATGGCGCCCAAAGTGATCCAGAGCAAAGGGCCGGTCAAGGCAAACCCTTAATATACAAGGCCGACAGGCAATGGCTTGTCAGGCGGAATCCCCTGTGGCATGTTCCCGCCAACCAAGGTAAGCCGCCGTAGCTCAGGGGTAGAGCACACCATTGGTAATGGTGGGGTCGGAAGTTCGATTCTTCCCGGCGGCACCAGGTTCCAGCCCTTCACCCTCCCCTCGCACATCCCCCGTCCTTGACCTGTCTCAATGTTCTTCTTGGCATTGTGTGGCAGGTTAATCATAGTCGTTACCCTAATCGCTCCACGGAACTCCAAGATGGAGGATAGGCCGTGAACGTCATAAAAACGCTCCCTCTGGTTCTTATCTGCAGCGCCCTGATATTTCTGGCGCTCGTCAGTTCTGGCCGCGCCGATTCCGTGATTGACGAATTGCAGGAAACCCAGGAATCGAATAACCAAGAGAGGTTTGACGATGCCGAGGCTGATGTCGACGCGGCTGAGGATGCCCTGAGTGAGGCAAATTCGGATTTTGATAAATCACCCGAGGCAAAGGCGCTCAAGGAGCAAAGCCAGGAAAACGACGACGAATACATCAAGGCCAAGGACAAGGCCGATGATGACTATAAAGACAGCAAGGAAGCCACAGCCAAAAGCGACCGCCCTGAAATCACCGATGAATGGAGAAAGGGCGAGCGCGAGGCCGCCCTCGATAAGGCCTCCAAGAAATGGAGTGAGGAAAGAGACAGGATCGACAAGGAACGCGAAAAGGCACGCAAAAAAGCCATAGCAGACGAAGAGGCGGCTCTGAATGCGGCATATCGTGAATACACTGCGGCAAAGAAGGCCATGGAGGATTTCAAGCAGGCGATCAAAGATGCTGAGGAACGAACGGGGCTCCACAGCACGACGCCACAGGCTCCCATTATCACCCCAGCCATGCCCATAATGCCCAATGACGGGGGAATGTCCGGCATGTCCTCCCCGCCGATGGAACATTACTGAGGCCTTAATCCAATCACTTAAGCGGGCATTCAATGGCCCTCGGCGCGCCATCGCAGATTAACCATAATAAAATATTGGGCTTTCCTTTCACGGAAAGCACTGTCAGACTTTGGCTCGCTCTCGGCCTTGCGTTTCTTTAAACGAAAGGAAAGCCATGCGCGCCCTGAAAACGCTCCCTCTGGTTCTTGTCTGTAGTGCCCTGGCATTCCCGGCGCTGGCGGCGCCCGGCGGTAAAACGCCAAGCCCGACACCGGCGCCGACAGGCGGCGCAATTGATTCTGCGATCGGTGACTTGCAGGAAACCCAGGAGGCAAAGCTCAAGACCAATTTGAGCAAAGCCAGACAGGAAAGTAAAAATGCAGATTCGGATTTTAATGACGCAATGGGTAAATGGGATGCAACACCTGAGGGAAATGATTTCCATGCCCAATCCCTAGCCAACTCCAAACAAACGGCGATCGAGATGGGGAAGGTGTGGAAGGAGTATAGGGACAGCAAGGAATATTGGAAAGGTGAACATGGTCCTTTAAACCAGGCAATTGCCGAAGGAAAATTAAAATCCAACCTAGCTACAGCCTCAAGGAGACAGGATGACAGGTGGAACAAAATTGAGAAGAGGAGGAATGAATCTTTTGACAAATTTGCCCCGGGTGTTCGCGAAAAGGTTGAGAGGAGTGAAGATAAATTAGACGAGGCCGATTTAGCCCTGAGGGATTTCAAGACGGCCATAAAAGAAGCTGAAAAACGAGAGCGGGCGCGGCGCCTCAGCCTCGTACCCCAAATGCAACAACCGCAACCCAACATCCCGACCATGCCCCAGATGGAATCGCCGCAAATGATTATCCGTATCGAACCCGCCCTCTGAGCCCGATCCCTTTGGCGCACTGATTCCCCCTTAAACCATCAATGGCCCTCGGCGCGCCAGACGACCTTCAGGGTCTTGCCGATCAGCCGAAGATCATAAAACACAATACCGAGCGCCGAACGTTCGCAGTAATCGGCCACCAACCTGTCTTCGACCTCAAACTTGCTCGGCGGTTTGTCCTCTGGGGCCGCCCCTTTCAATGCTTGCAACGGCCCGCAAACGCCCCCGCGCACCACCCGACGGGCATGAAAGCCGAGCGCCAGAACCTCAAGATATTGCTTTTCCGGCCAGGGACGGGGACCGACGAAACTCATTTCGCCTTTGAGAACATTGAAAAGCTGGGGCAGTTCATCGAGATAGAATTTTCTTAAAAATTTTCCGACCCAGGTCTGACGCCTGTCATTGATGAACCAGATCGTATCGGCAAGATGCGCCATATGGGGGTCATCTTTGAGGTAATAGCTGCGAAACTTGATGAGATTAAAGGGCCGGCCCTGGGAAACCCGGCGCTGAATAATGAAAATTGGCCCCCGCGCCGTTTTCGAGATCAACCCCTCGCCCAGAATGGCAAGAACGCACATCAGAAAAAGCGGTGAGAACAGAATGATAAAGAAAGCCGCAAAAAGAATATCGAACCCACGCTTGAGATAGAGATTCCCTTTAACGTAGTCGAAATCCTTACCAAGACTGAAATATTCAGCAGACATGATTCCCGGCCAGTGTATGCACCTCAAAATGAGCACCAATGCTGGCGCAACTATGGCACATGCCGCTGCCTGAGAAATTGACTACCATCAAAAAGCGGGTGCGGAGCTCTGATATCCGCGCAAGCGTCTCTCTAAAGTTTACCTGTCATGGCATAGGACAGAAGAGAAACGACCTGTTCGGGGGTTTCGGCCACGGCTAAGGCAGCGCCATCAACCTCCTTTAAAGCATGGGTCAGATCAGAATCGTGGAGGGTGATGATGGATTTACCCAAAGCGGCAGCGCACCCGGCGTCAAAGGCCGCATTCCACTGACGATATTTATCGCCAAAACGGACGACGACGATATCGGCATCAGCGATCAGACTACGGGTGCGCAGGGCGTTGACCCTGGCCCCTTTCTGATCCTTCCAGAAATCATTGTCCTCAGCCCCAAGAATCGCCACCCCGCAATCGTCGCTGGCGGCATGGTCCGTCACTGGCGAGTTAAACGTAACCGAAAGCGAGGCCTTGGCCGCGCCCTCAATAATTTTCTCGCGCCAATCGCTATGAATTTCACCCGACAGGTAAACCGACCAGTGTTTTTCAGTCATAGGGTTCCTCTCCGTTTCTTGTCACCGAATTAAGCGCTCAGATATCAGGTTTCGCCGACAGGCTGTGGGGGCAAGCAAAGCGTGACCTAGGGCCGGGCCATATCCTTGATGATTATCTCAATGGCAAAATCTGACACCTTGTGATCGGCATGGGTCTCGTCAAGCACCACTTCGAAGCGCCCCGGACCAATCTTGCTCACAGCGGCCTTGACCGCTGGCGCATAATGCAGCCCCTTGACGTTGCGGAAACAACAACGATCAAAGCGATTGAATATCTGGAGCTGTCCTCGATCTTCTCCCCAGGAGCCGAGAACGAATGCTTCCAGATAATTCATTGCGTTAAGCAACGGCACGTAATATTGGGGCGGAACGGACTGGCCAGGCTCATCATGATTGCGCAAATAAAGGGGATAGGAACCGGCAACGGGATAACTACGGCGAATCCGTGGATCGACGGCCGAGGCAATCATGGTTTCCCAGCCACCGGCTGAAAAGCCCATCATGTCGATCACCGTGTAATCATAGTTTTCCTTGGCGTGGTTAATCGCCGCGATAACCGGGGTATAGAAAAAACGCATGGCAAACGGATCGAGAAAGAGAATTTTATGGGTATGGACCTCATACCAGCCGAAACGCGGAAAAAAGGCGTCATAGCCGATCCGGTTTTCGCCATAACCAAGGAGGTTCAGAGCAATAACCGCATGGCCCTGGCCCAGATACGCGGCAATGACGTGTTTGAGGTCGTGGAAGGTTCCCGCATACCCCTGATGGACGATAACCAGATGACCGCTCTTCTTCTTAGGAATGAAATGATAGGACACATTGGGAACGTCATAGGTCATCTTGAGACGGAGCCTGTCGATCCGCTCAAGATTCTCCATGTCAGCGAAATGAGCATCCTCGATATCGCTATCAACCGCATCGGGCAGACGGGAAGGCACTTTCGCCGTACCCCAGATCACTCCAATGGCTAGCTTGCGAATTTTTTCCGCATCCGCCGCCGTTTGAATGGGGATCAGATCAGCCGGATTAGTGCGCAGGAAATGAGGTTCAATTTCCTCAAAAACATACGGGCTGGGGGCCTTCATCCTCTTATAGACGACCCGGACGGGATCATAGTAGTGGGTGAGATAATATAGCCCCCCCGCAAGACCGCCCAGAATCACTAAAGCAACAAGAATAATTTTCACAATTCGAGGCTTTATGAAAAACATTTTCTATGAACCTTTTTGCCCACCCGATCATTCCAGCGCAACAACGACTGAAACGAAAATGGCCGGAGCAATGTTATGCCTGGGTACAGGGCTAGATAAATCAGGGGAATGCAGATGGATTCAAATGAGAACCCTGGGAGAAGGCCTTTAGGGAATTAAGATTATTTCTCGATGGGAATGAGATCGTTG
>JABJES010000301.1 GCA_018663165.1 Rhodospirillaceae bacterium | reverse complement strand
GATCTCGGTATTTCCATCTTCGCCGGCGAGGCAGAGGGCCGTTTCGACGAGGTATTGAAAGACGCTGATAAGGGGCAGCTCAAGCCGATCTATAATTATCTCGCCGATTTACCCAATCTCGACGGCGCCCCGACGCCGATCCTGCCCCCATCGACGATCAAGCGCACCGGCGGCGCGTTGACCAGCTTTGATTCCGGCCGTGGGTGCCCGTTCCAGTGTTCCTTTTGCACCATTATCAATGTGCAGGGACGAAAATCCCGCTATCGCAGTGCCGACGATATTGAAAAGATTATCCGTCTGAATGCAGCCAATGGAATCAATAGCTATTTCATCACCGACGACAATTTCGCCCGGAATAAAAACTGGGAAGCCATTTTTGATCGACTGATCTATCTGCGTGAAGAACAGGGGTTTCGGTTCAAATTTGTCATGCAGGTTGATACCCTTTGCCACCAAATTCCAGGGTTTATCGACAAGGCTGCGCGTGCTGGCTGTGCACGTGTTTTTCTCGGCCTTGAAAGCATCAACCCGGAAAATCTTATCGCCGTGAAGAAACGCCAGAACCGGATCACCGAATATCGCATCATGCTCCAGGCCTGGAAGAATCACCGGGTCATTACCTATTGCGGTTATATTCTCGGGTTCCCCGCCGACACGCCGGAAAGCATTCGTCGGGACATCGCCATTATCCAGCGCGAATTGCCGGTCGATCTTCTTGAATTTTTCTGCCTTACGCCCTTGCCTGGTTCAGAAGATCATAAGACTCTGATGGAAAAACAGGTGCCCATGGACCCGGACATGAACAAATATGATCTTGAGCATGTCACCACCGCGCACCCGAAAATGAGCCAAGAGGAGTGGGCCGGAATTTACGATGATGTGTGGGAGGTCTTTTACACGCCCGAACATGTGGAAACGATTCTCAAAAGGGCGGCGGCAAAAAGGATCAGCATCGGCAAGACTCTGTTCCTGATTATCTGGTTTTACGGCTGCAAGACGATTGAGGGGGTTCATCCTCTGGAGGGCGGCTATCTGCGGCGCAAATCCAGACGCGACCGGCGGCCTGGTCTGCCTCTTGAAAGCCCCTTTGTTTTTTATCCCCGCTATGCTTTTGAGTTGGTGTCAAAACACCTGCGGTTCCTTGCCCTTATTCTGCGTTATGGGCGCATACGCGCCCGACTGAAACGTGATCCGGCAGCGACCAATTATACCGACACCGCTTTGACGCCGGTAACGGAAGAACAAGAGGAAAACCTGGAAATGTTCACCACCAGTCAGGCGGCGCGGGACACTCTGTCCAACAAGAGAGGCCGGGAAAGCCTGCGCCAATCCGTCGGGACGTCTTGACCAGGACTTAACGCTGTCTGCGCACCACCGATTCGGAAATATCTTTGACCATTTTGCTTTGTTCGGGCTCGAGTTTGAAGGCTGCCTCTATCGCCTGGGCCAGTTCCGGCAATAACTTGATGTCCTTTGTATCGGGTTTTTTGTAATTCTGGCGGATGGTATTTGCGACTGTATAAAGCGTATTACAGAGGTCGCCGACATGGGCGAATTTGCTGTCGGCCAGGCGGCGCGATATGTCCTGGGAAACATAAACCAGACGGTCCATCATTTCGCGTAAACGGTCATCAATTTTCTTGGCCTCGTAACGGGGCATAATGTGATCAACCAGCCATCGCACCTGGGCGGCGTGTCGCTCGAGTTTCTGGTCGTTGATAAGTTTGCTTGCAATATCAATCACTTTTTGCAGTTCCGAAACGCTGGTTTTTCCAAAAGCTTTCAGGCGCAGAATATTGGGAACCGTGAGCAGGGGAATCTGTTGGGTGCCGGGGCGTGATTTTTTGCGGCGGTCAGGGCCGATGTAATCGGTGGTGACGACAAAGGGTTTGCGGGCATTGGTCAGGGCGACGATTCGATCGAAAATGACATCGGTCGATACCGGCTTGATGATCAGGTCATCGGCACCAGCATCAATGGCTCTTGTAACCATGTCCTCGCTTGGTGACGATGTGGTGGCGATAATCACGAGGAAGGGGTTATAGCCAATTTCGTTATGTCGGACTTTCTTGATCAGATCGCAAAGATCTCCGCCCGGCGATTCGATATCGCAGATCAGAAGATCGACCTTACCCTCAACGATGGCGGAGGTGATCGGCTCAAGTTTTCCGCTGTCGAGAATGTTCCTGAACCCACGGCGAAACAGGTCGCCTTTATGGACTTCGCGAACCTGACTATTGGGCTCGACAAGGGCAAGCTGGGAATGTTTGTAATCGTAACGAGGCAAAGAAGTTCCAAACGCCTGTATTTATAATGAATAAAACCTTACCAGTAATAAAATTATGGAATGGTTAATTTTTTTACCAAGGATTGTAGCGTAGTGAGAAAATAATCGGTTGGGGAAAGGCTTGATTCGAAGAGAATTCTAGCCGTGACGCTGACTGATCGTCTGGGAAATATCGCGGGCAATACCCGTCTTTGAACGGTCAAGCTTGAAGCCGCCTTCAACGGCCTGGGAAAGCTTTTCAAGCAGTTTGAGATCTTTGGGGTTCGGCTTTTCGTATTTTTCCCGTACCGAAACCGCCACGTCGTGGAGAGAATGGCAAATCTCTGCTACGTGGTCATAATCGCCCAACGCCAATCGGCGGCCGATATCTCGTGAAATGAAGAGCAGATTATCAAGATGCTTGAGAAGTTTATCGTCAATTTCACCGGCCTCGTATAGGGGCAAGAGCTGGTTGACCAGCCAGCTTACCTGAACCGAATGCTGTTCCAGTTTCTGATCGTTTATCTTGTTGGTCGCAGCGTCGATCATTGACTGAAGCTCTTTTGATGAAATTTTCCCCTCGGCCTTGAGTTTTAAGGTGTTGGGGACATCGACGAGAGCCAGACTCTGCTTGTTACGCCGGCTTTTATTGCGACGGTCGGGGCCGACATAATCGCTGGTCACTTCGAATTGCTTGCGATCATCGGTCAGGTTGACGATCCGTTCGAAAATAGTGTCCAGGGAGACCGGCTTGATAATCAGGTCGTCGACACCTGAATCGACGACACGGGCAACCATTTCCTGCGATGGTCTGGCGGTAGTGGCAAAAATCATAAGGAACGGGTTCTTGCCAATCTCACCGTGACGAATGCGATAAACGAGATCACAGAAATCACCACCTGGCATATCGACATCGCAAATAAGAAGATCGGCCTCGCCTTTGATGACGGCATCTTCGATCGGCTGATACTCGCCGGTACTGAGAATATGCTTAAACCCGTGGCGGGCCAGAATTCCCTTATGGATTCCGCGCACCGGATCTTTGGGCTCTCCCAGAACCACATATGAGGATTCAAAATTGTAATTTTCCACGCAACCGATCCTTGGCCGATTTAAACCAAAAGAAACCATGCCGGATGCTTTTTAAAATGCATCCAGACTGGCTCTGTCTCTCTTTTAACATGAAGAGTCCATTGTCACCAAGAAAGGATGAGTGGCAAGGCGCTTTTCCAAATGTTATTAGAATAGCTTTTATGAATAAATTTCGTTGATTTGCTACCTTTTTATTAATCCTTAAATGAGATCCTTCTGTTCAATCAAAAATTCGTGATGGATATTCCGCCATGGCCAATGATTTATCTTTTCAGCGCCTTACTATCGACTCCCATAAAATGATCTTCGACGAGGGGGATGAAGGGGATGCCGCCTATCTGATCTCCCAAGGCGTGGTTGAAATTCGCCAGGGAACAAAGGGTCAGAACCCCCAACGATTGGCAACCCTGAAGAAGGGGGATATTTTTGGTGAAATGGCGCTTTTCGATAACCGCCCGAGAATGGCTGCCGCCGTTACAATGGAGGCAACCGAACTGGTGGCGATCTCGCGGCAGGAATTCAATGCTCGAATGGAGACAGTCGATCCGGTCTTGACCAAGGTTGTTCTCTATCTGG